>CAYGEV010000007.1:8829-16534 GCA_964349035.1 uncultured Candidatus Saccharibacteria bacterium | reverse complement strand
ATATAGCCAAGAATAGCGTCAAACTCGCGCGTAAACGCCTCGAGTTCAGCATCGTCAATCGAAATGCGCGAGAGCGCTGCGAGCTTCTTCACCTCTTCAGTCGTTGCCATAAGAGCACTTTACCACATTCGTTATCGAGAAATCCTCTTGATAAACTCTCCCTCAGAAATCACTTCTACCCCAAGCTCCTCAGCCTTGGTGAGCTTGGAGCCAGCAAGCTCACCAGCTACGACAAATGATGTGCTTTTCGATACTGAGCTTGTGGCCTTGCCACCGGCAAGGCGTACACGCGCCTCTGCCTCCTCGCGCGAGAGCGTCGGGAGCGTACCCGTAATCACCACTGTCTTGCCGGTGAGCGGACCTTGCGCAGGTGCCTCCACTTTCTGTATGTTTAAATGTTTTATCAATCGCTCAAGAAGCGCATAGTTATTTTTATTAGTAAACCACTCTGCCACCGACTTCCCGATAATGGGCCCGACGCCGTCGAGGCGCGCGAGCGTATCCTCGCTCGCGCGCCCAAGATCTTTCAATGTGCCGAAGTGCGTCGCGAGCAAGAAGGCTGTTTCTGTGCCCACGTGCGCAATCCCAAGCCCGATAAGCAATCGGTCGAGCGGAACACGCTTCGACGCTTCGACACCTTGGACTAAGTTTTTCGACTTCAACTCCTCAACCTTCGGGAGCGCTTTTAGCTCATCTGCGCGAAGCTCGAAGAAATCGTCAAAGTCGCTCAGCAACTCGTGTTCTATCAAGAGGCGCACAGTCTCCTTCCCCATCCCCTTGATGTCGAGCGCACCCTTGCTTGCGAAGTGTGCGAGTCGGCGCGCCTGTTGCTCAAATGAGCCAGCGACAACACAACGATGCGCCGCCTCACCAGGTACGCGCTCTATTGCGCCATCGCCTCCACAGAGCGCCGAGTGTGTTGGGAATGTCCACACTACTGTCTTTTTCGGCCGCAACTCCTTCACTACCGCCACCACCTCAGGAATCACGTCCCCTGCTTTCTGCAGAATAACCGTATCGCCGATACGAATATCTTTTTCTTTAATAAAATCCTCGTTGTGGAGTGATGCGCGAGCCACCGTGCTCCCAGCCACAAGCACAGGGCGTAAATGGGCCACTGGCGTGAGCTTGCCGGTGCGCCCTACTTGGAGCACGATGTCTTCAACAATTGTGTGGACTTGCTCAGATGGAAACTTGAACGCGATTGCGAAACGAGGCGCTTTGCCGGTGTAGCCAAGCAGTTCTTGTGCCTTGCGCGACTCTACCTTGAGCACAATCCCATCTATCTGATAATCCACTCCGTCGCGCGCCCTCCCCTGCCATCTCTTCCATAGGGCGAAAACATCGTTTAGAGGCACCTTCCCTTTGTGTTCAGGATTGGTCGGTAGCCCAAGATCTGCAATGTACGCAAGTTCTTCGCTCTGCGTTGGCGGAAATACCTCCTCCGTACTCGCCACATCATACAGGAATGCGCCAAGCGGACGTCCTGCAGCAATAAGCGGGTCAAGCTGGCGGATAGATCCTGCGGCAGCATTGCGCGGATTCGCAAAGAGTGGCTCACCTTGTGTTGCACGTTCTTTATTTAGAGTTGCAAACCCAGACCGCGTCAGATAGACCTCTCCCTCTACAACCACATCAATAGGTCGAGAGAGTTTCTCTGGTATTTCGCGGATCGTCCGCACATTGTGCGTTACGTCTTCGCCAGTAACGCCGTCGCCACGTGTTACCGCATGTAGAAGATTTCCCTTCACATACGTGAGTACAATCTTAAGCCCATCTATCTTTAGCTCAACATCATACGTAGGAACTGTACCGCTCCACTTGCGCACTCGCTCATCAAATGCGCGCACTTCCTCCTCCGTAAATGCATCGTTAAATGACCACTGCGGTACGGTGTGTTTGACCTTAGAAAGAAACGGCATAACTCCGCCTATAATACGGTTGTTCACAGAGTCCTTCCGCGCGAGATCTGGATATTTCTTCTCAATGTCTTTTAGCTCGCGCGCGAGCGTGTCATACGCGCTATCAGATATCTCTGGGTCATCTAACGTGTAGTAACGATGCGCATGGTATTGGAGGAGCTTCTCTAGGGCTTCTGCTCGCTCACGCATTTTCTCTATAATCCTCATGAAGAAACTATATCAGTTTCCTCAATCTCTAGTAATGTACCCGTATGCCACGAGAAATCATCCTTGCGCTTCCCGGATTAGCGAGGGTCTCACAAGATACGTTGTATCCCTGGGAGAAAATGTCTGTCTCGCCACTAGATTGCTTATACACGGTTATATCGGCGCACCCCTCTCCATCGCTAAGTACGACTCGTTGAGATTCAATCAACACCGAGCTGTCGTATGAGTAGCTCCTCCTCTCCGCGCCGACACCTCCACAAGAAAGAGCGTCAGGCTGTTCCTCAATAGCTCCACTGTGGTCGGCATGGCTAAACCCGTCTAGCTTCTGGTCCACATAAAGCGCACACTCAAGCGCCGAATCTGCTGCGTAAAATGCATATTGCGAATCAATCGCTGCAGATGTTAGAAGATGTTGTTTGTATCCAAGCGAGCCGAGCGCAAGTGCAAAGGAGAGCATCACCGACATAAAGATAATTGCTATTAGAAGCACAAACCCTCTCATATTTTCTTGATGTATTGGAAAGTATTTCATTGCCATTCTGTAAGCTGTTCATCTATCTCTATTGAGTAAGGGGTGCCTCGATGATCCCACGACACCGTAACAGTAAAGGATCCTTCTTGAGTCACGTCGTAGCTTAAGCTCCGAGTAAATGGAGTCTGCGTCCCAGCAACGCCCTGTCGATAACGATTATCGGCTCTTACCATTGGAGCACACTCGCTCGAGCAAGATGCGATGGCGAAGTTCTCTGCGTGAGGGTCTACAGTGCACAGATCATCCGAACATCCGCTCATGATATCAACGAAATTATCCCATCCATTTTCCTGACTAGCGAGAAATGCGTCATCTCTAACGGCGCGAACATGCTCTACCGCCTCTTGAGCGAGATACCCCGCGACGACGCGGTCGTGCGCTAGCCGTGTCGCAACTGTAGCTTGATTTGCTGTATACAAGGGGCCGGCGATAGAGATAGAGAGGATGGATATGGCGACCAGTGTCTCAATCAAAGTAAATGCCCCTCCGATACGATGATATTTTTTCATGAATGAGTGGCTTATCATAGGTCAATCCCTCGCATAGTCGCGCCAGTCTCAACAAGAAACGTTTCTGTTTTACCTGCTCCTGTTGAAGTATTCCCCCCAATCACGATCGTCACGCGTGGCTGTTCATTGTCAGACGGAGCAGAGCCAGATAGATAAAACCTCATATGCGT
The DNA here is from genome assembly GCA_964349035.1 of uncultured Candidatus Saccharibacteria bacterium. Classification (GTDB taxonomy): domain Bacteria; phylum Patescibacteriota; class Minisyncoccia; order Phycocordibacterales; family Phycocordibacteraceae; genus C7867-001. The sequence continues at coordinate 13,194 of CAYGEV010000007.1, read as the reverse complement.
AATACTAACTGAAGATGGATCGGTAAGAGAGCGCACTTGTCCGTCTATAACTTCTTCTATAGTCTCTCCTGAAAGCCGGTACACAACCGTCTGCTCGCTCGAATCCGTAAAGGAAAAAGTACTGTCAAAGTCAGAAGAGTAGTTTGAGCCAGTACGAATGCTCCGTGCCATACGCTCCACGACAAAGGAGATGCTGTCTATGCCTGTGGACACGCCTTGTGCATGCCTATTGACGTTTATAGTAATGAAGTACGCCCCAGCGGCAAGCGTCATAACGAGAGAAAAAAGTCCGACAGAGACGATAAGCTCTACAAGTGTGTATCCGCGAGCGGGTAAGGTGTGGGTCATGGACATGAAGTGGCTTTCGTATGTATCTGCCCAGAGGCGGTTACGGAAACAAAGCGTTCTCCGCCCTGTGGAGATGTGGTTATTATGCACGCCTCACTCGCAGTAAGGGAGTCATTTGAATTTATCCTAATAGAAGGGTCGGCATTGGGACGAGAAAAGGATATATCAAGAGCAGTTAATGAAGCTTGATTGTCTGATGCACATCTCCACTGGTTGGACGGAATAGAACGAGAGCAAAAATCTTTGATTGTTATGCCGTTCCCGAGCTGGTACTCGAGCACTTTCTCGCCCTGGCTCACATCGTAGACGCCATTCCCTGGTCTTGCTGCCGGACTCTGCGATGGTGATAGAGGATATATATCTGCGAAATGCGTAAACTCGTTTGGCGTCGCCTTTACAAAAGAGAGTCCGTGTCCCACGTTCTGCGCGCCTCCTACAGCACGGCTCCCGAGCCCATACGTCTGCACCGAGCGGAGTGTAAGGGCTATGTCATACGCAGCATTCGTCAATAGTAGATCTTTATTGAAATTGCTCTGGCTCGTTATCACAACAGCAGAAATAACGCTGATAATAGCGAGCACAGCGATAAGCTCTGTTAGAGTAAACCCGCGAGAATAAGAAATGGATTCCATTCGGTAAAGTAAGCAAGGAGGAAGCCTGCTGCAAGAAAGGGGGCAAAGGGTACCTCAACTCTCATTCTAGAGCCGACAGGCCTCTCTAACAATATGATTATCCCTATAAGAGCTCCTATCCAGAAGGAAAATATAAATCCTGAAAGTGCTGTGTAGCCAGTAAGAAGGGCAAGCGAGAGGGCGAATGGCGCGTCAGCGAGGCCCATTGCTCGCCCTCGCGACACTACATGTATAAGCGCGAGAAATAATCCAATGCAAAGTGCGGTAAGCACTTCCCCATACCAGAGATCAAGCGTTGGAGATTGTAGAAACCCAGCCAAGGCGCTCACAAGCAAAAAGGGTGTCAGGAGCTTGGGTGGTAGGATCTGGTGCGCAAGATCGTAGAGCACAAGCGCGAGGAGGAGCGTGAGCGCAACAAGCACTGACACGAGCGCTATGGTGAGGCCAAGCTTGAGATACGCGAGGACGAAGAGCCCCCCGAGAGCGAGCTCGAGCACTGGAGATCGCCAAGAGATCTTCGCACCACAACACGTGGCGCGCGCGCGTGACAGCACATACGAGAGGACTGGCACGAGAGAGATCGCGCTCAGGGGCAGATTACACGCGTCGCAACGCGAACGCCCAGTAAGGAAGCTCTGCCCCGTGTGGAGGCGTGCTGAGACAACACCCATGAAGCTTGCAAGGATAGCCCCGAAAGCGAACAATGCGAGCGCGCTCAAGAGTGACATACTCGCATGATAACAGAAACCCGCGGTCTCCCGCGGGTTTCTCGCACAAAAAACTATAAGATATTAGTTGCAGGCTACGTCTGTCCCTGTAGTAGGAGCCGAAGCGATGCTTCCAGAGAACCCTGTCGAGTCAACGCACCAGCCAGTTCCAGCTGTTGTCACGAGAGGAGAGTACATCAAGTACGCAGTTGGTGTACTGTTGCACATAACGCTACCGGTGCTGTTCTCCACCTCAACAGCAGCAATAACATTCTGTATTGTTGTGTCTAGGAAGAGCGTATCTGCGATATCTCCTGCGGTGCAGTCGCCGAGCACGGTTGTGCCAGTGCCGTATGAGTTGTTTGAGTCAAAGTAGAGCTGAGACTGTGTCTTCACAGTAGAGAGGTTGGCCTGAATAGCGGCGTCATTCCCCTTCGAGCGCGCCGTGTTGAGCGAGGCGAGGACGACAGAGGAGAGCACGCCGATAATAGCGATAACGACAAGAAGTTCGATAAGGGTGAATCCGCGAGTAAGTTTCATAATGAATTTAATTTAGTTGTGAATTAGTTGCAAGTATAGTCTGATGAGTCAGTAAGAGCTGGCGTTCCCCCACCAGTTGTACCAGTGTACGGTGTTCCTGCTGTATTCGCACTCCTGGACACTCCGGTATTATCAGCGCAATAATACCCTCCTCCACGAAGTGGGGTTGCAATTGCGTAGTTCGCGCCGTTATTACTTGGACCAATATTACAGTAGAGGACGGTGCCTCCATTAGCTGCCTTCACACTCGAGAGAGCCTGAAGAATGGTAGGATCGGCAAATATTGAGCTCGAGATGCTCGCGCCACAATCTCCACCAGCCACAGCCACGGTTGCATATCTATTTGCCGTGTCATAGTAGAGTTCTGCCTGAACTTGAACTGTTTCAATGTTTGCCTTTATTGCAGCATCACTACCTTTGGTACGAGCCGTGTTGAGCGAGGCGAGGACGACGGAGGAGAGTACACCAATAATGGCGATAACGACAAGAAGTTCGATAAGGGTAAACCCACGGGAACGGTATATAGACATAAAAGTTATTTTCTGGTTAATACCCTTATTGTAGTGCATACGCCCCATCAAGTGGTGGCAGGTGTGGATAGCGCAGGTTAGAACGAACCGGCAAGGTTGTAAATAGGCAGAAGTACAGCCGTAAGGAGCGTGCCCACCCCAAGCGCGAGGAGCACGATCATCACCGGCTCGATAAGCCCCACGAGCGTATCTACTGCGTTTGATACCTCGCGACTATAGAATTTAGCAAGCATCGTAAGGATTTTCCCGAGCTCGCCCGTCTCCTCCCCCACCTTCGTCATCGCAACCATAATCCCAGGGATCTCCGCATGCCGAGAGAGGGCATCAGAGATAGATGCCCCTCCCTTTACGTCCTGCCCCACCTGAGCGAGTATCTCGGCAAACACTTCGTTCTCGACCACGGCACTCGTAATCTCGATCGCCTCCACAACCGAGACACCAGAGAGGAGCATGGTAGAGAAGTTGTCGGCTATACGCGCAAGGTAGAGCTTCCGATAGAGGTCGCCCACGTAAGGGACCGAGAGCTTGGCCCGATCAAGGAAGAGCTGACCCTGTTTCGTCTTACGCAAGTTCCAGATATAGAACCCGATGCCTATAAAAGCAAGAATGAGCAAAAATCCATATTGAACCAAGAAGTTAGAAAGTCCTACTACTACTGCAGTGTAAGTAGGTATTTCTTGCCCTGACTCTATTAACACAGCGCTTATCTTAGGGATGACGAGCGTTAGCATAAGCGCCATCACTCCGAAGAAGACCACAACGACAAAGAGTGGGTAGATAAGAGCATTTTTCGCCTTGCTAAGAATCTCATACATGCGGTCGAGATAATCGGCAAGATAGGCAAATGCCTCAGACAACTTGCCAGTCTCTTCCCCTGATCGCACCATATTCACATAGAACGAAGAAAAAACCTTGGGGTGGCGCGCAAGTGCTTTACTGATAGGACTTCCGCCCTGCAGATCGTCTCCTACTGTGTTCAGTATCTGCGACAGTCTCTTATTACCAACTTCAGCAGAGAGAAGTCGGAAGACGCGAAGCGCAGAAACCTGGGCACCGAAAAGCGTAGCAATTTGTCGTGAGAGGATAACGATCTCCTTGTTTGAAACTCCGCCTAGAAATGAAAGTTCGAAATTTAAAAAAGAATTTTTCTCGACAGAAGAAATTGCAGAGACAATCAGTTCTCGACGCTGAAGTGCTGATACCGCTACCTCCTGAGAAGGCGCCTCTATTGTCCCCTCCCGCTCGTGACCGTCCTTGTCTATCGCATGATATGTAAAGAGCATAGTAGAAAGGCTTACAGATATCTCTCAAATGTCTTTGGATCCATAGCGTGGCCAGCGGCATGCTCGGCTGTTATCTCCCCACGGTGGACCAAGTCTGCTAGAGAGCGGTCCATGTCAATCATTCCATCTTGAGAGGAGGTTTGGATTACGGCGCTTATTTCGTGTGTGCGTCCGTCTCGGATAAGTGTGCTCACGGCGTTGTTGTTGATAAGAAGCTCGTAAGCAGGTACTAAGCCGCCAGATATGCGTGGGATAAGGCGTTGAGAGAAGATACCAATGAGGCTTCCAGCGAGCTGAACACGCACCTGTCCCTGCTGTTCTGCTG
>CAYGEV010000007.1:0-8819 GCA_964349035.1 uncultured Candidatus Saccharibacteria bacterium | reverse complement strand
AATGGTTTGTGCGGCGTTGTTGGTGTGGAGGGTTGAGAGCACCAAGTGTCCTGTCTCTGCAGCAGTAACGGCCGATGCGATAGTCTCGTGATCGCGCATCTCACCAACCATGATCACATCAACGTCCTCTCTAAACGCGCTCTCAAGAGCTGTGTGGAAGTCTGGGGCATCTACGTGAATCTCGCGCTGATGTACAAGCGATTTCTTAGGAGAAAACACATACTCAATAGGATCTTCGATAGTGAGAATATGTTCTGCGCGGGAGTCGTTAATCCTGTCGATCATTGACGCGAGTGTGGTTGACTTACCCTGCCCTACCGGCCCCACGACAAGGAAAAATCCTTGTTCGCGCTGAGAAAATGAATCAAGAATAACTGGAAGACCTAAGTCTGAGAACGTGCGTACGTCTTGTGGGATAAGGCGCATCGCAAGTGCGGTGAGTCCTTGCGCACGGTATCCATTAACTCTAAAACGGTTCCCTTTGTGCGCGTAAGAAAAGTCTATTGTCTGTTTATCGGTAAAAACTTCCCACCGTCCCTGAGGGACGATGCTTTTTAGCATCTCCTCTGTCTCCTTACCGGTAAGCGCCTCTTGCGACGCAAGTGGAATTAGCGACCCGGAGACACGCACCATCGGAGACCCTCCTGCAAATATGTGGAGGTCAGACCCGCCCTGCGAAATGACTAGGTCGAGGAGTTCTTCAAATCGCTTGTCTGCTACCATAGCATCTTATATTTACGTCCCACTCTCAAGAATATGTATCGTCTCAGCAAACACTTCTGAAGGAATAGCAGATGCTTTTATAATATATCCGCTTATTCCGAATTTCTTTGCTGTCTCAATGTCTGAATCTTGCCCTTGATTTGTGAGGATGATTATCTTTGTCTTCTTCGCAAGACCTTCTTTGCGTATTGTCTCAAGGGCGCCAAACCCTCCTATCCCCGGCATAATAATATCGAGCAGGATTGCGTCTGGACCCTTCTCACCATCTTTTTTAAGTGCGGTAAGTAGGTCTTCTCCGCTTGAGAAGGCGCTGACCTCGTGCTTAGCGTTCTTAAACTTCATTGCATACAAGTCAAGTAGAAATCGATCGTCGTCAACAAGGTAAATACGGTAGGCCATGGGTTCAGTATACTACGCGAGGGCGTCAAGGGGTATCACCCTCGGGGAAAAGCTCTCCACCAAGAGTATTTATCTCTTCAAATGGAATTTCTCCTGAAAGAGCCTTAATAATAGCGTCTTCTCGCATAGTAATCATGCCCCCAGCTCGTGCCGCCGCAAATATCTTCTCCTCTACAGGATTTTCGAGGACCACCTGCTCAAGATTTTTGTTCATTTTCAAAATCTCAAATACACCAGTTCTACCTCTAGTTCCATTAGGACATTCTGCTGTAGCACGTGCGTGATATAAATTCTTAAATGCTGGAAGCTTCGAACGATATTCTTGTGGTAGATCTGCAAATTGCCTATCAAGAAGTGCTCGTATACTCTCATCTACAGGAAATGGGTCTCCTGCATCGTCACACAGCTTACGGACCAGGCGCTGTCCGATAACAGCAACAAGAGTTGGTGCGATAAGAAACGGATCTACTCCCATATCAATAAGGCGTGGGATAGCGCCTACGGCTGTGTTTGTGTGGATGGTTGAGAAAACGAGGTGTCCCGTAAGAGCTGCCTGTACAGCAAGCACTGCTGTTTCCTTGTCACGAATTTCTCCTACCATAATAACGTCTGGGTCTTGGCGCAAGATAGAGCGAAGACCATTAGCAAAGGTGTACCCTATCTCTGGTCTAACCTGGCTCTGTGACACTCCTGGAATCTCATATTCCACAGGATCTTCCAGAGACACGACGTTTGCGACTTCTTTATCGACCTCAGAAAGCATTGTGAAAAGCGTTGTTGATTTACCAGAGCCAGTTGGGCCCGCGATGAGGATAATCCCATAAGGAACTTGGATCATCTCCCTGATTTGTGCAAGCTGATCTGCAGAAAACCCAACAGACTCAAGCGTAGCTGTCGCGTCTGACTGGTCGAGTATACGCATCACGACTTTCTCACCAAATTCTGTTGGAAACGTAGATACGCGAAAATCTATTCTTCTCTTCTCTATTGTAGACGAGAACCTCCCGTCTTGTGGCTTTCGCTTCTCGTCTAGGCGTAATTTCGAAAGTATTTTGATACGTGCGACCACTGCTTCGTGCACTTTTACAGGGAGTTCGAGCGATGTGTGTAGATCTCCATCCATACGAAAACGAACTCGTGTTTTTGTTGGAGAAGGCTCAATGTGTATATCAGAAGAGTGTCCGTCGATAGCGTATCTAATAATGGTAGAGACTATTTTGGTAACCGGCGCGTCCTCCTTAATTGGACCCTTGATAGAGGTTGGGTCAATAGGACCTGTCACTGATTCAGATATGGTGGAGGATTCTTCTGCTGGCAATCTCTGTGAAGCCGATTCTGTAGCGTCAGTCGTCTCGTATTCAGATAGAGCACTTCCTATCTCCCCTGAAAGATTCTTATACGTATCAATCACTCTGTTGAAATCTTCTTTTGTGATAAGAAATGTCTTGTATGGCATCCCTGTCTTACTAGAAATAAATTGGAGTGCGTCAAGTGCTTCAATGTTGTCTGGATCAGTGATACCCACCTCGAGAGCCTCGTCAACAACAGCAAGTGGGACAAAGCCATAGTGCTGTGCTGACTCTAGCGGAACATAAGCAAGAGCCTCATGCGTGGCTGGAGGATTGCCTAAAATGCGAGCTGGAAGTCCGTAGTGTTGTCCGGCCTCCTGAAGTGCGCTCTCAAGGGTGACACCTCTCTCACTTAAGACTTCACTAAGTGGCCTCCCCTTTGCAAGCTCGGCCTCAATAGCAGCGCGGTCTTGAGGAGATATGATTTCTTTATCAACGAGTAGAGCAAAAAGGTTCATTACTAAAGTGTCGCGCTATCAAGTGGCGCGCTCCCAAGTGGCGCAAATGGGTCAGTGCGCCCCGTTGATTCTGGAGTTACTTCTGTTGAGATGTCGATCAAGGATTTAAATCGTTTGTCTTCGAAAATACTTGACTCAAAAGAGAGTGGCAAGGAGTTCACAAGGAGCTGGAATTGTGTTTGGGCTTGATTATCTATAGCGCTAGCGGTGATCGTTGGCTCTTCTGTTGTACCGGTAAAGAAGTACCAGTATGCGCCACCCGCAACAACGAGTGCACCTAAAATAAGTAAGTTTGGAGAGATTGTTTTCATAAATAAATTACTGAAGCCAGTAAAGACGGATGGTCATTTTATACTCATACACTCCTGTTTCAGAACCTTTCACAGAAATTTCTTGAACGTCGAGAAGTCGAGCACTACGCTCAATGCTCTCAAGGAACGTTCGGAAAGATGAGTAAGTCCCAACGACAGACAAAGAAAGATTGAGTGATCCTATGTGAGCAAGGCCAAAGGACGAGCTTTCAGTAGCACTACTTGAGTCTTCTTGGATAGAAACATCTACGTTTGAGAGCATGACTCCAGAGCGAGTTGCTAGCGCGTTTAGATCAAGAATGAGTCCAACGTTGTCAACAGAATCTGGAAGAAATGTCTCGAGTTGTTTGAGCGATTCGGGACTGATTGCATTTCGTGTCGAAGCAAGCTCATTTTGCTGTGCGACGAACCTCTCCGAGACTGAGAGAGCCTCTTCAAGTCCAAGGATATTTACTTTTATTTCGCTTATGTCTCCAGACCATGTTGGCTGTACATACCCAAAGAGTATCCCAAGAGCTACGAAGAACGCGAGAATGGAGAAAATTTGTCTCATGGGAGTGTTTGCGCCTCGGCAGGGGTTACGCTCTCTTCTACCTTAAAGGCAAAATCCTTTTGTTCCGCCTTCGCAGAAAGAGAGAAGGAGACAGCGTTTTCTCTAGTAACACGGATATTGGAGAATACCGCGTCTTTAATCTTGCCTTCGCGAGCAAGGGCTTGAGACGTCACAGCAAGCGCGTTGAAGTTGTTTGCGATACCCGTGCCGTCAATACGAGCGCTACCGCCTTCTTGGATAGAAAAACGGAGTGCGGTAAATCGTGTTTTAGTAGGCAGAGTCTTCTCAATTGATACTAGGAGCGAGGAAAACGCTGGATGTGCGGAGATGAGCTGCTTGCTCGACTCAAGTCGATTGTTGAGACGCACGAAGCTCTCAATAGTCGCTGGGTCAATAGCTGCTTGGGCACTTTTAAGCTCCGTTTCTTTGCGAAGCTTGGCAGAGTTAAGCACACGCTCGTAGAAAAACACTGATATCGCGAGGATGACTACTATGCCAAAAAATCCGTAAGCGAGTGGGGCAAGCATTCCAGCAGACTCAAAGCGCGCACGAGGAGATTGTGCATTATTAAAATGAGGAACGAACGATGTTGGAATTGTCGGTGGAAGAGCCATTTGCTCTTAGTATACGCTACGGGAGGCGTGAGAAAAAAGCACCTGTGTAAAACCAAGCTACTCGGAGAGCTTGCGAAGCGCGAGTCCAAGCGCAACGGTAAATTCTGGACCTATTTCTTCTAGCACTGGGCGCATAAACGCGGGCGCCTCTGTCTTCGCAAAAGGATTTGCAATACGTACATCAATGGAGAAAAATTTCTTCGCGTAAGCATTTAGATCTTTAGTGATCCCACCGCCACCAGCAAGCACAATAGCCGAAACAGTTTTACGATGTGTCATTTCATACTGCACAAGAACTCGTCGTGCTTCAGAAAAAATGCGAGAAAATACTGTCTCTGCGTTCCCGGCAGACACATGGCTCCCTATCCCCTCCTCCTTTTTAAGGGCCTCTGCTTTAGCTATAGACACATTCCCTGATACTGCGATACTGCGTGTGACATCTTGGCTACCAGCACTAATAGAGTGAGAGAGTGCGACTATCCCTCTCTCTACAACATAGGCCTTAGTGGAAGATGCCCCAATATCGAGAACCATCACTGGCTTCGTAGTCTCATCTACCGCTGCACGAATGGTGCTAAATATCTCAATCTCGTAAAAGCTTGCAGATAGTTTTGCTTCACTAACGATTTTTTGTAGGAAAGAAAGCTCGTCGTTGTGTACTGCGACCAGAAGAACATCTGCCTTTTTTAAGTCTGCATCTCTCCTGTCTTCAAGTGGTGTTGCAGGAGTAATCTCTGGCACTATAAACCAATCTAACTGTACTTCTGATATTGGTACTGGGATGTATTTGCGTGCCTCAAGCTCTATAACTGTCTTCTGTTCCTTAGAATCTTTGCGGTATGGTAAGGATACGAGAGTAAGAAGTGAGCGCGCAAATGGAATAGAAACTCCACAGCTTGTTGCAGTAACCTTTGCTTCACGGAGAAGGTCTTTCAATGTCTCGCTAATCTGTTCTGCAGATAGGTTTGTCGCTTGCCCAACCTCTCCACCGCCATATGGGCCAAGGGCGAGCTCGCCATAGGTCTCAAGCACTGCCTGCCCATGCTCTTTACGAAGCTGAACAACCTTGAGCGATGAAGATCCAATATCAACGCCAAGGACGCTTTTTTCCTTTTTTGTAAAAAGATCGCTAATAAAAGACATGAGACAATACTACCATGCATCTTTTCGACTTCTTATTCCCACCGCGGGTCGACCAGGCACTTATACGCGATGTGTCGATAGACACCTTCCTACAAGCGCTTCGCCCGCATGCGGTACCGACAACGCCAGAGACTGTCGCACTTCTTCCATTCGCAAGTGCAGAAGTACGCGCAGCCATACACGAGGCGAAGTATCACTGTAGCGCGCATGCGTTTGATCTTCTTGGCGCATCAGTAGTCGAATATCTTCGCGACAGCGACAGCGAGCTCCGAAAACCAGTCCTAGTACCGATACCACTTGGGAGAGCGCGCCGGAAAGAGCGTGGATACAATCAAGTCGAGGAGGTAGTGATGCGAGCGTCAAAAGAGCTCGGAATCCATATGGAAAATGACATGCTCGTGCGCACACGAGAAACCGCCTCACAGGTCTCTCTCACGCGCGAGGCGCGCAGAGAGAATATGCATGGCGCCTTCACCTGTTCGCGTGGAGGTATCGATTCAAAACACACATACATTCTTGTAGACGACGTAATAACAACCGGTGCCACGCTTCAATCAGCCATCGAAGCGCTGCGCGCCGCAGGCGCAATCCACATCGTCCCAATTGCACTTGCGCACTAAGCAAAACTTGAGAAGATTAGAAAGTACAGTAGGATGGTCATATACGGAGACGTGGCTGAGTGGTCGAAAGCGCCTCACTGCTAACGAGGTAGGGGTGTAATAGCCTCTCGACGGTTCGAATCCGTCCGTCTCCGCCGAGATTTTTAAGGAGTGAAACGACTATAAAAATCCAAGTGGGGTTGTGTAATCACAAGCCCCCGCCAAAAAAGAAAGCGACCAGTTATGGTCGCTTTTAAAGTTTCAGCAAATATCTTTCTAGAGTGTTGTGCCCATTCCAATGGCTCCTTTCCCTGTGGTATGGCGTGTGCCTCTTTTCTTCTGGACTACATTTGACCTCAACACGATTTCTTGCTTTTTTTATTGCAATTCTCTCTTTTCGCGCAATACGCGCATAAAAACTCTCAAATCCTATTTTGTGTCTCACGACAGCGAGAAGTTTGTCTCGCAACTCTTCAATAATTTCCTCGTCAGTCCTACGTTCGTTTATCCGGATGACAATTCCTCCCATGCGAAGAAACTCCGGATTATTCTTTATAAATAGTCTTTTCTGTATATAGGAGCTTTTCACCTGCACCGGCACGCGAATAACACGCGACTCATTTAAGTCTAAGAGAGTAATAATCGCATCAACTCTCCCAACGACATCGAGCCATGGTTCCGCCCTTTCTACAGAAATGATTTCAAAGTCTCCGGTAAGCTTCCTTGCCAGAACGATGAGTCGTTCTTCTGCATTGAAGCCACGGATATCTGACTCCTCTACCATATCTTCTACCCTTCTTTCTCGGAAGGGTTCCCAGTTTTCCATAAACCCCTCCTCATCTGTGGGTGAACGTCTAATTAAAAATATACAAGATAAGTGTATGTAAGTCAACAAACACAAACACCGCCAGCTTGGCTGGCGGTGTTTGTCGTTTCTGAAAGACTACTACCAAGCGAGCGAGACAAAAGAAAGATTCTGATTTTTCTTTTGCGAACGAGCGCTGGGAGGAAGCTTGGCTCTGCGAACTTACATTCCCGTAGAGCACGCACGGCAATCTGCCTTATGCGAGATAATGAGAGAAATAGCAGATAGTCCAACGAGGAGATAAACAATAGTCTCAACTTGTGGCCACGAACCGAGAAGAAGATTCACAACGTTCAGATTACTTCCCAAATACGTTCCAACCGCCATGAGACCCCAGTTAAGCCCACCAATAACCACAAGGATAAACGCGATAGCGTGTAACTTCATGCGAGTAATTAGATGATTGATGATTAAAGCGGCAGATGTGTTCCGCTACTATTAGTATGACTCTTTTTAAGGCGCGTAAATCCTCGCCTGTGTACAACCTACCTGACAACCTTTTCGTCCGAAATAATCTTTCCGTCATCAAGCTTCACGATCCGCTCAGTCACCTGCGCGTACTCTTCTTCATGCGTGACCATAATAATGGTCTGCCCTGCCCCGTGAAGCTCTTTGAAAATATCCATCACGGTTGCAGAAGACTCTCGATCGAGATTTGCTGTTGGCTCGTCGGCAAAGAGAATCTCGGGGTTGTGTGCGATAGCGCGCGACACCGACACGCGCTGCTGTTCGCCACCAGAGAGCTGGCCTGGAAGGTTCTTAAGGCGCTTACCGAGACCAACGCGCTCGAGCGCCTCCCTCGCCTTATCTTCTGCCTTCTCTCTATCGACGCCCTGCATAAGGAGCGGTAGCAGGACATTCTCAAGTGCCGAGAGCTCCGGTAGAAGTGCGTAGTCTTGAAATACGTAACCGAACTTCGATAAACGGAAGAGCATCTTTTCTTTCTCGCTCATTGTGTTGGTGTCTCTACCAGAGATACGAATCTCTCCCGAGGTTGGCTCGTCGAGAAGTGATATCTGATAGAGCAAGGTGCTCTTCCCCGCCCCAGAGCGACCCATAATAGAAATAAATTCTCCTTTCTTCGCCGAGAAATCAATACCCTTCAAGACGTGCGTCTCCACAGGCCCGTCTTTGAAACTTTTTACCAAATTTTTTACATCAATCATAGTTCAGGTATTCACTACAAGTATTATTTTCGGCCAAGAATGGAGTCGAGCGTATTCCTACGGATAATCATACGTGACGGCACGTAACCCGCGATAACGGTCGTTACGACAAGAAGTCCAACGCGAATAAGAGTCCCATCTATTGGCGCGACGAGAATCCCGTCACTGAATGGGAAGTCTATAGGGTGCGCGGCAACTGCAGGTACCAGGAACCCGTAGAGCACCACGAGCCCAATAGAGGAGCCAATAACAGCATAAAAGAGGGATTGGAAGATGTAGGAAATCTCAATCGCTTCTCCTGAAATACCGATCCCCTTCAATATACCGATAAACTTGCGACGCGTAATCGCGTTAATGAAAATCACAATAAATATCGTAATCGCGGCGACGACGAGCCCTATGGAGCTAAAGCCGTTGCCGAGCATCGCAAAGGTCTTTTTAATATCCTCTACGCCACTTGGAATCGAATCCGTGAAGGTCTGTACTTTTGCCTTCTCTCCAAGCCCGCTTGCCAGAAGCAATTCCTTGAACGCTACGGGGTCGCCCCCTTCTTTCAGACGCACTGCGATTTGCGCGACGTTTTGGTCGGTGCGACCCATCATGGTACGAAGTTGATGCGCGGGCATAAACACACTCATT
>CAYGEV010000006.1:0-17472 GCA_964349035.1 uncultured Candidatus Saccharibacteria bacterium | reverse complement strand
GTCAGGAACAATGTGTAGTTCATCAAAGAGCACCTCTCCGAGCTGTTTCGGCGAGCTTACATTAAACTCTCGTCCAGCTTGTTTGTAAATATTTTTTTCTATTTTTTCAAGATCTTTTCGATATTCAGTAGCAAGACTGGCGAGAATGGTGGGATCAACCAGAACACCACGTTCTTCCATCTTTTCGAGAAGCGGAATCAGGGGTTTCTCTATTTCCTCATACACTTGCTGTACACGCCCTAGGGTAGAAATCTGTTTCTCTAGCTCTGCGTACGCGAGATCAAAGGTGGCTTGTTTGGTAAACGCAAGAATATCGTCGAGAGATGGGTTGGTAAATTCAGAAGAGATGAGCCAGAGCATCACGCCCGCCTCGCGCAGACGACGAGGCGGGACGGCCTCAGCGAGCGTTTGTGACTCCTCAATAAAATCTTCTAGGCTTTTCTCCGCGCGCCCCCCCGCTCTTAGCAGAGTCGTGCGAGCGCGCTCGCGAAGCGAGCGGAACCCGAACACATCAAAAAGAGCCAGTACGGTGTCGAGGTCAGCGCGATCACACCATTCTTTCTCGGGTAGAGCGAAAGCGATAGGTGCATCGAGCCGAATGGTTGCGATAGCCTTCGACAAGCGCGCGTCCTCCTCGTGTTCGCGCAAGAGCCCGAGCATACGTGCCTTAATCCCCTTTTTAAGAAATGCCTCGTCCCCCTTTTTCAACGCCTTATATATCGCCTCAATCGAGCCAAAGTTGGTGATGAGATCGGTTGCTGTTTTCTCTCCGATGCCAGGAACACCCTTTATGTTGTCTGAAGCGTCTCCACGAAGCCCCTTCCAATCAGGGATGAGGGTGGGCGCGAAGCCGAAGCGCTCTTTTACCGCCTGCTCATCATAGAGAATTGTGTCGTTGATGCCCTTCTTCATGGTAAACACTTGCACGCGCGTCCCCTCGACAAGCTGAAGCATGTCCATGTCACCAGAAGCGATAACAACATCGGTGTTAAGCGTTTCGCGAAGCTCGTGTGCAATCGTGCCAAGCAAGTCATCTGCTTCGAATCCCTCGCGCTCGTAGAGCGGAATAGAGAAGGCCTCAAACACTTTCCGTGATTCATTGATTTGAGAAATGAGCGCGTCATCTATCTTTGCTCGCGTGCCCTTATACCCTTCATATGCCTCGTGGCGCATGGTCGGCTTCGGCAAATCGAAGCACGCAATAATCTGGTCGGGCTTGAGGTCGGAAATTATTTTGAGCAATATTGTTACAAGTCCGTAGAGCGCGCCGGTCGGTGCGCCCGATGGGCTAGTGAAGCTTGCAGGGAGCGCATGATATGCACGATGAATAATCGCGTGGGTGTCTAGAAGAACCACTCTCTTTTTTCTTTCTGTTTGTTTATGCATAGGTCATTTTCCGCCCCCCATCAGACAATACTTTAAGAGAAATAGCGAAGTCTGACTTCGCTAGCGTATCACGCACTCTTTCTGGCCATTCAAGCACGACAAGACTCTTTGCGTCTTGCATAAGCTCGTCAAACCCAAGCGCTGAGAGGTCGACGCCTCTTTCGAGTCGATACGCATCAATATGTACTAATCGTTTAAATGCCTGCCCTGTAAGGGCATATATTTTCATAAGGACGAATGTCGGACTCGTAATCACTTCCTCGACCCCGAGAGCCTTTGCGAGGGCCTTGGTGAGGGCCGTCTTCCCAGCCCCAAGCTCACCTGAAAGCGTGATTAAGGTTGCTCGTGCGCCCTGCGGGACAAGGGTCTCAATAAGACGCTTCGCCTCGTCCTCAAGTTCTTGCAGATCGCGGATAACCAATTCCATAGAGGAATTGTACTCCGAATTTGGTAGTATGATAGGGACATGCCTACCCCGTTTGATACTGAGCACGAAAATAAGAAGCTTGATGAGATACGCGCGCGCGAAGAAGAAGACTTGGCGAGCCTCCTTTCAGAGAAGTACGGACTTACCTACACCGACCTTACCCTGCACGACATCGATGGTGATGCTCTACGTACTATCCCTGAGTCACAGGCGCGTGCAGCGGAGGCTCTCGCTTTTGCGAAGAACGCACAACACCTCTCACTTGCTGTACGCAACCCAAATAATTCTGCCCTCGGAAAAGTACGCGCGGACCTGCTCGAGCGCGGATTTACTCTTGAGCAGTTTCTTGTATCAACAAAAAGTCTTGAGCGCGGATTTGAGCGGTACAAAGACCTTTCCTTTACAGCTGAGTCGAAACGAGGGTCGTTTGATGTGACCCAGGTCGTGTCCGAAGTATTTTCCGCTGACACAATCACACTCTCGATACTAAAGACAGAGATTTCTAAGGCGCTTGAGACAAAATCGCTAGATCGTGTGTCACATATCTTTGAGCTTATTCTCATGGGTGGCCTGCTTCTTCGCGCCTCCGACATACATTTTGAGCCAGGAGAGAATACTGTTCTCTTGCGCCTGCGCATAGACGGTGTGCTCGTTGACACCTTTCGTTTTGATCCAGCTCTCTATCACCAG
Source organism: uncultured Candidatus Saccharibacteria bacterium (assembly GCA_964349035.1). Taxonomy (GTDB): domain Bacteria; phylum Patescibacteriota; class Minisyncoccia; order Phycocordibacterales; family Phycocordibacteraceae; genus C7867-001. The sequence goes on along the minus strand of CAYGEV010000006.1, from coordinate 14,969 downwards.
CTTAACTCTCGTATAAAAATCCTTTCTGGCGTCAAGCTAAACGTCACCAACCGCTCGCAAGACGGGCGCTTCAGTATGGTCCAGGGAAATAGAAATATAGAAATTCGCTCGTCTTTTATTCCAGGGAACCACGGCGAAGCTATCGTGATGCGTATTCTAGATCCTGAAAAGACAAAATCTTCAACCAAGGATCTCGGCATCAACCCAAAGCTTCTTGCTCGCCTCGAGGCAGAGATAAGGAAACCAAACGGCATGTTGCTCAACACCGGGCCGACAGGAAGCGGAAAAACCACCACTCTTTATTCGTTCCTGCGCGAAATCAATTCGCCAGAAATGAAAATCATTACTATTGAAGACCCGATTGAATACCATCTTGAGGGAATCGTGCAGACGCAGGTGTCTCCTAACTACACCTTTGCTGAAGGGCTTCGCTCAATCGTGCGCCAAGATCCTGACATTATTATGGTCGGTGAAATTCGCGATGGAGAGACATCGGGTATCGCTATACAGGCGGCTCTCACTGGGCACTTCGTGTTTTCTACTCTTCACACCAATAATGCCGCCGGCACTTTCCCCCGCCTTGTCGATCTCGGCGCGGATCCAAAATCATTTGGCTCTGCGGTTACGGTCTCAATGGCGCAACGCTTGCTCCGCACCCTTGACCCAAACAAAAAGAAAGAGCGCCCACTCACGAGCGCCGAGAAAATGATGATCGCAAGGGTGTTTGAACCACTCGCCGACAAATCGCTTATTCCTGAAAAAATGGAAACAGTATGGGAGCCAGCTCCAGAATCTCCTGATGAAACGGGCTACAAAGGTCGGGTGGGGCTCCACGAAGCAATATTTATGGACGATGAGCTTGCCGCCTTCCTTCGCGACAACCCGCCAGAAAATGAAATTGCAAAGGTCGCCACGAAACAGGGCTATCTAACCATGGCACAAGACGGCATCATCAAAGCGCTTGCGGGTATCACCTCCCTTTCGGAGGTCGCCACCACCGTCGATCTACCAAGATAGAGTTTGACAAACGTATCCCGTTTGGGATACACTTCAACTATGCCTGCTACAAAAACCGCTTTTATCCGTGCTCGTGTCGCCCCGACACTCAAGCGTGACGCCGAGCGCGTACTCCGTTCTCTCGGTATGGACACGAGTAATGCTATTAGCATGTTCCTCACTCAAGTCTCTCTTCAGCAAGGGCTCCCCTTCGCTGTGAACATCCCGAACGAGACGACTGTCGCGGCGCTCCGTGCACCCCTCTCCCGTAAGGGGTACAAGAACAGCTCGGCAATGCTCTCCGCGATTTTGGGCTCTAAATAGCCTATGCGCGCCCTGCTCACCACGAAGCAGTTTGAGCGCGACGTGCGACGACTGTATAAAAAGCATTGCGACCTAACGAAACTTGCTTTTATTACAGAAACTCTCCGTGAGAAGGGCATCGCCCCTGTATCGACGAAACCACACAAACTTCATGGGGAGTGGGGTGAGCACTTCGAGTGCCACGTCGAGCGCGACTGGCTACTCATTTACCGTGTCGACGCAAACTTTGTATATCTCTACCGTACCGGCTCCCACGACGATCTGTTTTAAAGCAAAATCCCATCCATATTCCCCCAGGCAAAACCTGCATAAATGCAGGGAGCACGAGACACCTGAGGTATTCCACAGCCGCAGCACCGGAGTGCCGTACCACAAAACCCTTGGGGAAACGTCCAAAGCCGTCAAGCCTTGCCTAGGAGAATATGAACAGGATTAAGGGAACACTTATGTCGCAGACATTCTGCGACCCAACCTATGCTATAATACTAGCACCGTACCATTTTATGTCAAGCCCCTCCTCCACTGCCAACAAAACCACTCAATCCCTTGACGCCGCCCTACGACCCAACATTTGGGACGAGTATGTGGGGCAAGGGCAAGTAAAGGCGAATGTGCGCATCGCGATTGATGCGGCAAAAAAGCGCGGAGGAATGCCCGAGCACATCTTATTTTATGGTCCACCTGGCGTCGGCAAAACCACTCTCGCGCATCTTATCGCAACAACCCTTGGCGCGCCCCTCAAAAGCACTTCGGGCGTCGCTATCGAGCGCGCAGGAGACCTTGCCGCTATTCTCACCAACCTCGAGCCGGGGAGCATTCTCTTCATTGACGAGATACACCGCCTGTCGCGGAAAATTGAGGAGCTCCTCTACCCGGCACTTGAGTCAGGGCACCTCGACATCGTGCTCGGCAAGGGTCCGTCCGCGCGCACCGTCGAGCTTGCTCTCTCTCCCTTCACGCTTGTGGGTGCAACGACGCGCGTTGCAGACTTATCGGGGCCACTACGCTCACGTTTTGGTGGTGGCGTATACCAGCTCGATTTTTATAACGACGAAGACCTGCGCGACATCATCCGTCGTTCGGCGAAACTCCTTGAGCTCAAGGCTCCTGAAGAGGTGGTCGAGCGTATCGCCTCGCGTAGCCGCGCGACGCCTCGTGTCGCAAACGCTCTCTTGAAGCGAGTCCGCGACTTCTCTGAGGTGCACGAGCGCGCGCTCTCGGCCGAGCTATGTGATGAGGCGTGTGAGCTCTTTGGTATAGATGCCTATGGGCTTACCAAAGACGATCGTCGCTATCTTGAGGTGCTCCACAAGAGCTTCCGTGGTGGGCCAGCCGGTGTCCAGGCGCTCGCCGCGGCTCTCCACGAAGAGCAGGACACGATCGAACACGTCTATGAGCCCTATCTACTTCGCCTTGGATTCATTGAGCGCGCATCTCGCGGGCGCATCCTCTCTGAGCGCGGGCGAGCATACCTTGAAGGAAAGCCTGTTTTATTTTAATTCTAGTATCCTATGTCAGGACACAGTAAGTGGGCACAAATAAAACGCCAGAAAGCGGTTACCGACAACGCGCGAAGTCGCATCTTCTCGCGGTATGCGCGCCTCATCACTCTTGAGTCAAAAAAGGCTGGGGGGGTTCTCTCAACTCCCGGGCTCTCTGCCGTTATCGCGCGCGCGAGGACGGCAAATATGCCGAAAGAGAATATTGAGCGCGCAATCGCGAAGGGCGCCTCAAAAGAAGCTGGGGATCTTGAGCAGGTTACCTATGAAGCGTATGGACCCGGCGGAACAGCGATTGTTGTAGAGGCTCTTACGGATAATAAAAACCGCACTACCCAGGAAATAAAACACTTATTCACAAAGCAAGGGCTTGAGCTTTCCGCGCCAGGCTCAGCCCTCTGGGCATTTGCGAAACAGAGTGGCGTATACGTCCCGCGCGATCCTCTCGTTGCTGTTACGGGAGCTGACGAAGAAAAACTAAACGGGCTTCTTAGCTCGCTCGACGAACAAGAAGATGTGCAGGAGATTTACACTAACGCCGAGGGCTATGAGAATATTGGGGATTGATCCTGGATACGACCGTCTTGGTATTGCTGTTATTGAGGGTAGCTCTTCTCGCCCAACCCTAGTTTCGAGCGACTGTATCATCCCGCCACGAGGAGCGGTCGAAGAGCGTCTGGCTTGCGTTGCCGAAGCCGTGCGCAGTGCGATTGTTACCTACAAGCCCGACGCGCTCGCGCTTGAGACCCTCTTTTTTAATATCAACAAAAAAACGGCGCTCGGTGTTGCTGAGGCGCGTGGAGCCATCCTCTCTTCCGCGGGCATTGCTGGCATTCCAATTATCCAGTGTTCGCCACAACAAGTGAAGATTGCTGTCACTGGGTATGGTAGGTCTAGCAAATCTGCGGTGGCGCAAATGATTCCGTCACTTATTGTTCTTCAAAAAAAGAAACGTCTTGATGATGAAATGGATGCTATTGCTGTCGGCATTACCGCTTTGGCAATTGGTCTAGACAAAAAGTAGTGGAAAACTTGTTTGCATTTTTCGTACATTTTGCTCAAATGTATCGGTCCCACCCTATGGGATTAATTTCTACTGCTATCGTATGATCGATGAAGAAGATGTGAGCGCAGATATCGATGAGTTAGAAGACGAGGACGCTGACGAGGACGGGGAGAGAGATTTCTTCGGAGAAACTGAAGACCCTGAGACGATTTAGCCCTGCAGGCTTTTCTCTCCGAGCGAGGCCGCCCAGAAGGGCGGCCTCGCGTGCTACTATTATCACATTGTATGTCTCGTGGGGCCTCCTCATTACGTCACGCGCTTCTTGTTTCTTTCTTTTGGGTGGGTGGTATTGGTTTTTCTATTGGCGGCGTTGCGTTCTTTGCCATAGCGCTTACACCAATGCCTGACATTCAATCGTTCGCGACGCGCCAAATTGACCAGTCAACAAAGATTTATGACCGGTCTGGCCAGGATCTCCTTTTTGATTACAATCGCGACACGAAGAGGCAGGTAATCCCGTTGTCAGCCATGTCCCCCTATACAATACAGGCGACCGTTGCAATCGAGGACTCTAACTTCTACGCACACAAGGGTATTCGAATCACATCCTTCTTCCGCGCAGTGATAGCAAACGTAACAAATCGTGACCTCTCACAGGGTGGATCTACCATTACCCAACAGGTTGTAAAAAACACTTTGCTTACTAATAAAAAAAGTATTGTACGCAAGATTCATGAATGGATCCTTGCACTTAAGCTTGAGCAAGTGTATTCGAAAAATCAGATTCTAGAGACGTATCTTAATACTGTACCGTATGGTGGGGTTCTCTATGGTATTGAGGCCGCCTCTGAGGCCTATTTTGGCCTCCCAGCGAAAGAGCTTTCTCTTCCTCAGGCAGCGTATCTAGCCGCTATTCTTCAGGCTCCATCATTTTACTCTCCCTATGGGCGCAACAAAGACAGGCTTGATGCTCGAAAAGATCTTGTTCTTGCGCGCATGCAGGAGCTTGGTTTTATTGATGAGGCGACACTGACTACTGCAATAGATACCAAAGTTTTGTTCAGCGAGGGTGGTAGGAGCGCTATCCGTGCACCTCATTTTGTTTTTTATATTCTTGAACAGCTTGAGTCACTATACGGAAAAGAATTTTTAACTTCTGGTCTTCGTATAATCACAACGCTTGATATAGAGCTACAGGAGAAAATGAGTGAGGTTGTTCGCGCCTACGCACTTCAGAACGAAAAGAAGTTTTCTGCCTCAAACGCCTCTCTGGTCGCAATTGATCCGTCTACCGGGCACGTTCTATCGATGGTTGGCTCAAGAGACTTCTTCGATACAGCCATTGACGGGCAATATAACGCGACGATGGCTCTCCGCCAACCTGGCTCAACCATGAAGCCGTTTATCTATGCTGCGGCGCTTCTGCGTGGATACACAAGAAACACTATTATTTTCGACGCCCCAACACAGTTCTCATCCTCATGTGATCCGTTTGACAACTTCAACAACGAACCTCCGTGTTATGCCCCGTCAAATTACGACAACTCATTCCGTGGTCCAATGACTTTTGAAACTGCCCTTGCTCAGTCAATAAACATCCCCGCTATTAAGACTTTGTATTTGGTTGGTATCCAACAAGCAATAAATTTTGCAAAATCATTTGGCCTCACTTCTCTTGGTGACCCAGATACTTATGGGCTCACGCTGGTCCTTGGAGGTGGTGAGGTTCGCCTCCTTGACCTTGTTGGTGCATACGGAGTCTTTGCAAATGGCGGAGTATTTAATGTACCAACAAGTATTCTTGAGGTAGCACGTGTTGATGGATCTCTTGTTAAGTCTCACGCGAGTAGCCAGAAACGTGTCCTTGATGAGTCTATAAGCAATGATATCTCCGCGATGCTATCAAATGCGTACGCGCGCCTTCCTGAATACCCACTCAACTCCCCCCTTTCTTTCCAAGGATATGATGTCGCAGTGAAGACCGGAACTACAGACGACACGCGCGATGCGTGGGTTGTTGGTTATACTCCATCAATTGCTCTTGGGGTGTGGGTTGGTAATAATGACAACTCACCAATGATAAAGTCCGTTGCTGGTTTTATTGCCGCCCCTCTCTGGCATGAGGCAATGGCTTATACAATTTCAAAGTATCCAAAGAAGTACTTTGGGCAAACGACTCCTATTCTTTCTTCTCTTCCAGAAACGCTTCAGGGTCGCTTATATCCGTCTACAGAGCCTGGTTTTATGCCACACAGCCTTTTATACTGGACCAACAAACATAGCCCACGTGAAGGGAAAAAAGAGGTTCCCTCTGAAGATTCACAATTTGATGCTTGGGAGTACGGTGTTTCGTACTTGTTTGCAATAAGGCCTGATCTTTTTGTGCAGCCACCCCTTTTTGGATCTATTACTTCGCCCGAAGTTCCTACTGATTCATTGGGGAGATGAGGCAGAGGAGAGAGGTGTCTCCAACTCCTGAGATAATTAGAGGCCTTCCTACACCAGACGCCTTTAAGGATATGCTTTCTGCGTTCGTTAGTGATAGAAACGACGAAAGGTAACGATGGTTGAAAGAAAGGTCTATTGATTCTCCAGAAACTTTCCCTGGGATACTCTCTGAAGATTCCCCTATGTCTGGGTTCTTTGCAAAAAAGGAAAGTGTATTTTTCTTTGTGTTGATTTGTAGGTTCACTTTCTGAAATGCATCTGAAAAGATTGTTGTTCTCTTCATTGCGGACTCAAAGTCTTTCCTAAGAACGACTATCTCTGCTATAAAGTCTTTTGGTAAAATTTGTCTGTAGTCTGGATATGTTGCGTTTGTTAGTCTAGAAACTATTGTTCCTGTCTCCCAAACAAAAGCGCATTGATGGTCGTCAAAAGACATTTGTACCTCTGTGTCTGGTATAGCTTGTGCAATATCTATGGCGTTTTTTGCAGGAATAAGAAATTTCCCTTGAATACCTTTATTTTGAAGCGGTATCTTCTTCTCAACAAGGCGAAATGAGTCTGTCGCCACTGCCGTAAGAATGTCTCCCTCGATTGTGATAAAAATGCTTGATAGTTCTGGCCTAACCATAGATGTGGATGCGTATGAGGATATTGAGGTGAAAATTGTCTTAAGAATTGCTCCTGGTAGAGAGAGTGAGTTTTTGGGGTTTTCAGGAAAAGGTATTGATGGAAAGTCTTCTGACTGTGTTGTTTTTATAATACTTTTCCCTCTGTTTGTTGAAACGGAAATATTATCACCAAGATGCTCTAGGGTTATATTTCCCTCCTGATTGAATGAGCTGGCTATTTGCGACAATATCTGTGCTGGTATTGCAACAACTCCATCTGAAATGCTTGTTCCTTTAATTTTTAAATCAATACCTGTTTCTAGGTTTGTTGCGCGCATTTTAATTCCATCATCCCCAGAGATAATAAGAATTGACGATAATACAGGCAGCGCAGATCCTTTTTTATCAGCGAACCGAGAGGCAGTATTCACAGCCCTATAGAACTCATTTTTTTCTATAGATATATTCATATGATTCTTATTAGTGTTGTGGATACTGTGGATAGCACATAAAACGCAATTAAACACAGGCTCTTATTTACACAATCATCAATAAGTCCTGTTGATAATGAGTAGTGTTTAGTCATACAAGTAGTGTTCGTATATGTTGAATCTCCTTTGTTAGATCACTATCCCCAACTAATTCACGCTTTATTTTCTCACAAGAGTGTATGACCGTTGTGTGATCTCTACCACCAAGCTTTGTTCCTATTGTTGGGTATGAGATACTAAAATCCTCACGAAGAATGAACATAATCACCTGTCGAGGGCGAACAACCTCTCTACGGCGCGTCTTCTCATAAATACTCTCCTCATCAATACCATAGTACGTTGCAACCTTGGACACAACATTTTTAACTGAAATATTCTTTTGTGGCTTTGTAAAAGAACGAAGAGATTGTTTTACCTCAGCAATGTCAGGCACAGTACCCCTTGCTTGTGTGTGGCAGATAATACTATTTACCATCCCCTCAAGCTCTCGGATAGAACCAGAAAGAGAAGTGGCAACATACTCAACAACATCATCAGACAGGATAACGCCGTGGGACGCCGCCTTCTTCCTTACAATAGCCATACGTGACTCTGGGTCAGGCTCGCTTATATCTACCGTCATACCACTTGCAAGGCGCCCAAGAAGCCTGTCAGCAATGTCTGGGATAGCAATTGGCGCCCTATCCGAAGAAAAAATAATTTGTTTATTCGTGTCGTGAAGCGTATTAAATAGATGGAAAAGCTCTTCAGCACACTTTTCTTTTTTAGACAGAAACTGCACATCGTCCATAATAAGTAAGTCATATTGGCGGTATTTATCTTTAAATCTATTTGCGGTACCGGCCTGTACAGAGTCAGTATAATCAACAGCAAACTTCTCAGACGTAAGATAAAAGACCTTTCTTCCGGGATATTGCTTTTTAAACTGATTTCCTATCGCCTGGACAAGGTGCGTCTTTCCCCTCCCGGTGTCTCCATAGATAAAAAGAGGGTTGTAGGTGATCCCTGGGCGCGCAAGCGCCGCCTGAGCCGCAACATAGGCAAGGTTGTTGAATGCCCCAATAACAAAAGTATCAAAGGTATAGCGAGGATTAAGATTGTCGCTCTTATTTATATAGAAATCGTCAAGAGGAAGACCTATAGAGCCTTTTGTAATGGGCTTTGTCTCCTTCGGCGCGCGCCGACTCTCGTCCTTAACAATAAGGTATTCAATATTTCGGAACTCATAAGAAACATCCCTAACGATTTTCAAAATCAGTGCATGAAATTTTTTAACATACCAATCTTTAAAGAACTGGCTTGGAACACCAATATAGAGAACCCCGCCCTCTATCTTAACAACGAAACTATTACGAAACCACGTATTGAAGTTTGCTGGAGAAATGGAAAGCTCAATTTGCGTCAGGACATATTCCCAGAGCTCGCGCGGATTATCTTTATCCATAGACATACATGGAGTATACGCTTGTTGTAAAAGAAAGGCACCATTGGTTTTTTGGGGAGAACCTGGTACTATCCTGTGTATAAGAGTAACCCTATGTCAACAAAACAAACCTACCAACCAAACAAAAGAAAGCGCGCAAAGACCCACGGGTTCCTATCTCGCTCTAAAACAACCTCTGGACGTAAGGTCCTACAGGGGCGCAGGCGAGCCGGGAGAGCCCGAATTTCAGTATAACCCCGTGTTTCCGCGCGAAAAGCGATTTCTCCGAGAAGATTTCCCTACTGCACTACGCTCCGGGAGGCGCCTTAGTTCAACCAACTTCTCCGTCATAATACCTAAACAGGGTACAGGATATGCTGTTGTTGTGCCCAAAAAAACAATGAGACTCTCTGTTGATAGGCACGCGCTGAGTCGTCGCGTGCGCGAAGCGCTCAAGTGTGCACAACCACCAAACGCAGCAATCATCTTTCCAAGGGCGACCGTAGCGAAGATGCGGTATGATGAGATTGTCCACGAGCTAACACTTCTGTTCTCTCATAACCCACACCATTAATTTGTGATTTCCGCCTTTTTCCACACGGTATTTTATAATCCAATTTACAACGCGCTCGTCGCGCTCGTCGCGCTCGTTCCTGGAGGGGACGTCGGAATCGCCGTTATTCTGGTAACCGTATCGATTCGCCTACTCCTCCTCCCGTCCTCGCTCTCTGCGGTGAGGACACAAAGAGCAATGAAGCTTCTTGAGCCCAAGATTAAGGCCATTAAGGAACAGCACAAAGGAAACAAAGAAAAAGAGGCGACGGAAACACTCGCGCTCTATCGCGAAGCGAAGGTAAACCCGTTTGCAAGCATTGGGATGATTTTTATCCAAATACCGATTCTTCTCGCACTCTACTGGGTCTTTTTTAAAGAACCATTTCCTGCGCTAAACGAAACCATCCTATATGGATTCACCCCAACGCCAGAAACAGTCTCTATGCTTTTCCTCGGAGTTATTTCTGTTGCAGGGAAAAGTCTCGTCCTCGCACTTATCGCCGGGCTCACCCAATTCCTCCAGGCACACATGGCACTTAATGGGAGTATGAAGCCCTCTAAGGAGAAGAGCGCACAAAACGACTTCCAAAGAATTATGGGAATGCAACTCAAATACGTATTCCCGTTTCTTATTGCAACTATTTCCTATACTACGTCAGGAGCGATCGCCCTCTACTTCATCACAACCAACCTCGCTGGAGTTCTACAAGAATGGTATGTGCGCCGAACAATTGTTACTGAACCCTAGAGGGTGTAGCCCCAAACAGACTCGTCGTTTTTATTTAGGAATACAAGAAAGGAAGTTTCTGGATCGATTGAAAGAGATTCTGCATCAAGGCGGACGTCTGTCTCTCGATGGAAGTCGAGCACAAGTTGCGCGTATCGCCCAGCAACATCTATCTTCCAAATCTTGTCAGAAAAGTGCACTGCTCCCTGGTACCAATCGTCTGGATATGTTGCTTGTGGTGGACTTGTCGGGACGCCACAGTAGAGGAACTTGCTGTCTGCAGACCAAGCACACTTCTCAACTAAGGTGCTGATTGGAAGCGGGATTCGCTCGCGCGTCGTTGTGTCCACAAGAGCCACATGCATAGCGCCATCTATCACGGAACTCTCTGCAATCCACGCTCCAGACGGACTCGCAATTGCAGACAATCCGAACATAGGACCTGAAATCCTAGAGACTGCGCGACCACTTACAGAGAAGGCGTAGCCAGGGAGTGTTGCAGACGCCTTTGTGACAAGAAGATAGTTTGTTTTCCCCAAGTATGAGAGGCGAACAGCAGAAAGAGGGGTTGTAAATATTTGAGCAGACCCAGACCCATCAAGCCGACTGCTCGACACAGAAGATCCGTTTCCTGCTGAAGAAAGAGAGAGGATGGTGGTAGAAGAGACGGCGACCCCGGAGAGGTTCTGGGGTAAGAAGAATCCCTCAGTGCCGTTGGCACGAAGGAAGTAAGAATTGATAGTAGAGGACCCCTCTCCAGAGAGGTAGCGCACTACCGCCCCAGAGGCGTCAGGGAGCCACGAGGCAGACTGGATGCCGGGGAGGGTGCGATTACTCGTGCGGGTGATCCCCTGCGTTGCTGATGAGTATACGAAGACATTACCGCTTGCGCGGTCGATATAGCTCACAGAGGCATCTGCTGAAGAACTGGCGGTAGCGGCCTTACTCGTTACCGCAAAGCCGCTCACAACCGGCCCGGAGCTTATCTTGACTAGGCGCGCAGAGACCGCCTCGGGTGCCTCGGCGGTCTCTACTGCCTCACCAGAAGCAGAAGAATCGTCGCCAGGAACAGCTCCCTGCCCAGCAACGGGTAGCCCACCACCCTCAGGAGCAACCTCTACCGCAGGGGACTTATTAAAGAAATAGAAATACGCAATCACCCCAATCCCTATCAGGACTATCACACTTGCGAGGATGGTAAGTAGGCGTTTCATTTGAAAAGAGTTGAGTCTGGTTGACAAAGAGCCCTCTTAGCAAGATCCGACGTTCTTAGCGGGCAAGCAAGAGAGGCTTCATAACACTCCCCTCCGTCATCGGCATTTGGTGCCCCGTCAGGAATTCTTGTGCTTCCCAGATCTGGACAATTGCGCAATTTCTGTAAACCAAAACCATCGTTTTCTTCAGTAAGAATACAAGTTACTCCACCGTCAGAGGAACAAGCTTCCTCAAACGAGGAGAACTCACTGTTCGCCTGATTTACTACAAACAACGAAGACTTTTCATCCTCTCCAGGATCACTGATGTCGAGAAGAGTAACCTTTTCTTGTGACCGGAAAGAGCAATCAAATCGACCAATGAACCCCCCAGAACAAGCTCCAGATTGGGCATATCCTCCTGGACAAGAAATATCGTACCTACGCTCACTCCAAATAAAAAGAGTGTTTTGGGCGCAACTTGGCCCATGTACAAATTCGTTAATAGTGTCCCGAACTACTTGTTTTTCAGAGGCAGAAACTGTTGCTATAAGTAATTTTGAACCAGAAAATGTTATCTCTGCTCCATTACCAGCAACCACGGTTGCTGTGGGGCGAGTGCTGGGATCCTTTTCTGGGTAGGTAATATCAGACAGGCCGACAGAGAGGTTGAGGATGTCGGGGTTGATGATGCCGAAGACGAGCGCGGGGGTGAGGACCAGCACGAGCCCAAATATCGCCTGCGCCACCCGCCCCTTCGCGCTTATAATCTCACTCACGCTCCCCTGGTTGAGCGCAAGCTCGATACCCGAGCGGATAATCTGAATAATCGCGAGGATCGCAGCGATGCCGATAAGGAATTTATATAGATTATTAAAGAAGGTGGGGAGCCCTTCTACTGAGGTGTCTGCCCCCTCAGCAGTAAGTCCAGGAATAGGAGCAAGCGGGACAAAGCCACCCTCTTGTGCAAGGGCGTGTGGTGCTACGACCACGAGCGCGAAGAAGAATAAAGAAAGGAAAAGAATTTTTTTCATAAGCCGAAGAAGTTAGACTCTTTTGTCTCAAAAGAAATGGAGAGGTTGACGCTCTCTCGCGAAGACTCGTCTGTCGAGGCGACAAGAGAGAGTGACGACACCCCCTTCCCGCTCCCCGAAGGGCGAAGCGTAATGCTGTTCCCCGTGTGTACGCCTGCCCCATCTAGAAACCATTCAAGCGAGAGCGGGCTTTTTGTCGGGAAGGAGAACGCTCCCGCGTAGAGCGTCGCCTCACTTCCTACAATAGAGTACGAGCGCGGAAGTGTTTTCCCAAAACGGATACCAAGAAGCGGATCCTGCTCGTATACGCGAAGCGTTGGCTCCTGCGCTGTAAAGGTGAATGAGTCCCCGCCAACCAAGCCCTCCTCCGGGCTTGTTGCCACCACCGAGACTGTGCTTGAGCGATACGGAAGAGGAGAGGAGAGAAGGAGGGCGTTCTTCCCTATCCCCGACGAGCCAGCACGATAGGCGCCGTTAATAGACCAGCGATACGAGACTTCTGACGGATCTATGAGAGTGCCGTTATTTCTGCGGAGATTTGCAAGCGCGACAAGGCGCACGCTCCCATTTTTTGGGATGTGCGGCTTCCCAGTATAAAGAGGCGGAGAGGAGGAGAGCGGCTCTGCGACAATCACAACGTCTTGTGGCTGAACAGACAACGTTTTCGATACAGTCTCTCCTCGAGAAGTTACCTCAACAACTACATTTTGTGTAACTCCGACACCAGCGAGTGGGATACGCACACGAGTAACGCTTCCAGAATGCACGGTCTTTCCATTTACGCGCACTACCATCGTGGATGCGGCGAGGTCAAGGGTGGAAGAGGTGACAGAGAGGAAGGCCTCTCCGTAGGGCGCAGGATAGTCTGGGCTTATAGAGACAGAGACGCCCCCCTCTCCTCCCGAGAGGCTCTGGAGCGACTGTGCAGAGCCGATGCTAGGGAGAAGAAAGATAAGAGCAATAAGATACCAGCGCATGCTTGTAGTATATCGCCTTTCGTAGGATATTACGCTGCCAATTTTTCTTCTTCGGGGATTTCGTCGTTTGCGGCCTGCTGTTCTTCTTGCGCGACGCGGGACACCTCCGCCTTTTCCAGCTCAAGGACCTGCTCCTCTTGTGCCCGCGCCTGTTCAGCCATCTGCTGATTGCGCTGACCCATAGCGTGTTGCGCCATCTGTGCTTGGCGCAAGCGCTGACCCTCCTCGTATTTGGCAAGGGCTTTTTTATCCGCCTTAATTTGTTTGCCATACATCCTGAAGGTGCGATATGAGAGGGCTGGAATAATGTTGATGAACGGAAGCTCGTCAATAATAAGCACCGAGCCAAACCAGAGCGCGTTCCCTTTCTTAAATATCCGTCGGTTGGTTATAAGGAGAACAAGACCGACGGCCAGCCAGCCCATAAGCCCGATAACCATTGCCATAATCATGCCGAACGCTTGAAGCGCCGCGCCACCGAAAAACCCAGCTATAAATGTCGCGCCAACCCCAAGAGTCTCGCTGCCTGTTTTTGCCGTTGTTGCGACACCAGCTAGGATGGGACCAAATATGCCAAAGAGAGAAAAAATAAACCCTAAAAAATCGAATATTCCGGAGACGCTGAGCGGGATAAGTGCCTTGCGCCACGTCATCACTGGCGGCGGACTCGCTTGCGTAAGACTATTGTTTTTCAGAGACATGGCGCTCCTTCTCCCTCTTTATCGCAAGGAGTTGAGACGGGTCTGAGGTGATTATTTGGTCCTCGGTGTAGCTCGCTACCACCTTGATAGCTACGTGCTTGAGGCCCGCGAAGAAGAGCCCCTCCCCCACTCCCGCCTCAAGTAAGAGATATTTTTCTTCGTCGGTCAGGTTAAAGGTTTTTTGGAGTACGTCTATCGTGGTTGGTGATTGTTTGAGCAGAAGTTGCATCGAGGAGTTCGTAAGAATAGGCCTGCCATATGGACTCTTCAAGAAGTCCTCTACATCTTGGGTGATTGTGCAGACACCGAGGTAGTATTTGCGCCCGCGCTTCGCGACCGAGTACAAGAAGGAGGCCGTGTCTTCGCTTCGCATCATCCACCACGCCTCGTCGATAATCAGGAGGCGTTTCTTAAGCTCTCGGCGCACTTCGTTCCAGATGTAATGCGTGATGATATACATCGCAACCGGCTTCAGCTCATCCTCCATGTCGCGCACCGAGAAGACCGCAAACTGCTGTCGAATATCGATATTGGTTGGCTGGTTAAGGAACCCTGCCCACGTACCGCGGGTGTATTTAGAAAGGCGCTCCACAAGCGATGCGCTCCCCTCCATACCGGAGAGTACCTGTTCAAAGTCTGAGAGGAGCGGCGGCTCTGCTCCGGTGAAGTCCGCGTCTCCGGTAATATCCTTGAGCGCATATGTTTCAGAAATTGCACGGTCGACAATCGCGTCTTCTTCAGGCGTGAGGCCCGAGAGCATTACGCGGAAGAGCCCCACGAGGCTGATGATAGTAGAGCGCAAAACGTCTTTCGGATCTTCATCTTCGCGCACGCTTGGAAGATCAAACGGATTGATGTGGTGTTCGGAAGAGAGCGAGATATTAAATGAGCGCCCACCCGTCGCCTCTGCGAGCTGTTCGTACTCGCGCTCCGGGTCGATGACGATAACGTCGGTGCCAAACATGAGCGAGCGAAGAATCTCAAGCT
>CAYGEV010000005.1:0-18088 GCA_964349035.1 uncultured Candidatus Saccharibacteria bacterium | reverse complement strand
CAAACTGCCGATTTTGGTTTCCATTACCTCTGCCATAAGCAAGAAGCTCGCGGCGACGGAACGGAGCCGCTGTTCGTCGGGCTTACCCATCGCCTCTTCAAGCGCCTCGTATACCGTTTTATTAAAATCGAGCGTGGAGAAATCTTGGCGATAGTAGCCGACCTTCACTCCCGGCGCGATTACTGCACCCGCCGAAGTGCCACGCGCAAGCGCTTCGAGCAAGGTGCTCTTGCCGATACCGTTGGGCCCGCGAAGTAGAAGGTGATTGTCTTTGCGCAGTGCAATATTCGCCTTCTTCGTATGCATCTTCCCGCCTTTCTGCACCGTATATGACGAGAGAGTAAGCACCACGCCTCCGAGCTTGTCTTGGACTGGAATTACGAACGGGCGAATAGTCTTATCCTCTTTGCGCACGTCCACCTTGGCCTCCTCCATTTCTTCTACCTCCGTGCGCATCTTCTTCGCCACAAGGCGCATCTTGCCTCCCTTCTGCGCGAAGAAGTTTGCCTTGTCTTTATTGTCTTGAATCTTCTTCTCGAGCTGGGCGTTCTTCCTATTTTCTTTCTCAATACGCGCGGTAATGTCGCGAAGTACGGTGGTGTAGTTGCCCGGGTAGAGCTCGATTTTGCGGGTGAAGACATCGAGGTAGAGCACACCGGTGGTAAACGCGTTTAAGAATTCTGCATCGTGGGAAATGACCATGCAGGTTTTGTCGTACTCTACGAGAAACTCGGTTAAGTGCTCAATGCCTGCGGTGTCCAAGTTGTTCGTCGGCTCATCGAGCAGGAGCAGGTCGGGATTCTGGATGAGTGCTGACGCAAGAAGGAGGCGCGCCTGCTGGCCACCAGAGAAGCTCTTGATGACCCGGTCGTGCACCTTTTCATGATTTTTCAGGTTTACCACCTCAAGCGCTTCGTCGATACGTGGGTCGATGTCGTACACGGGCTCGGCGAAACGCTTACGGAAAAAATCGCGCACGGTGAGCGCCATCTCCTCGCGCGGGATAACTTGCGACGCAATGGCGATGGTCATCCCACGCGAGACCTGTATCTCGCCCGAGGCCGGCTTCGTGGCGCCCGTAATGAGGCTGAAGAGGGTGGATTTACCTGCGCCGTTCTGCCCCATCAAGGCGAGCTTCATTCCACGGCGCACGGGGAAATCGACCTCGTCGAGGATTGGTTTATTATGCCCATATTCAAATGAAACCTTTTCGAAGCGTATAACGCTTTCTTCGCGACTCATGCCTCCACCATACCTCAAGCAGGATAAAAGGCGAAGCAACACGGAAAATGGGTAGTAAGACTTGGCCTAGCGGCCCGGAGCGCGACCCATTTTTCGTGTTGCTGAGCCGTGAGTGGTATAGTGCGCGTATGAAGAAGCCCGTAGCTACCGTAAGCAATGAGTACCCGATGCGCATCAACAAACACATGGCGCACGCAGGGATCGCGACGCGCAGAGATGCGGACGAGCTTATTGCGCGTGGGAAAGTGCTGGTAAACGGCAAAGTCGCCACGCTCGGGCAGAAGGTAGAGAAGAGCGATATGGTGACGCTGCGCGGACACACTGAAACGAAGAAGCTGGTCTACTTCGCCTACCACAAACCTATTGGCGTTATTACACACTCGCCCCAGCTCGGCGAAGACGATATTAAAATGGCTATCAAGGGGATTCCCGATGCAAAAGATGTCTTCCCTATCGGGCGCCTCGACAAAGACTCAAGCGGGCTCATGATACTTACGAACGACGGCAGACTCACCGAGCGCTTGCTCGGCCCCGACTATGGGCACGAGAAGGAATACCAGGTGCGCACCAAAGACCCAGTGCGAGACGGATTTAAAAAGGCGGTAGAGCCGGGCGTAAACATTGAAGGGTATATGACGAAGCCCTGCACCGTGCGCAAGACTGGCCCGCACAGCTTCACCATCACCCTTACCGAGGGCAAGAAGCATCAGATACGCCGTATGGTCGCCGCACTCCACAATACGGTAGTCGAGCTGAAACGCGCGCGCATCCTAAACATACAGTTGGAAAATCTGAAGCCCGGCGCGCTCCGCCCTATTACGGGCATTGAGCTCGCGACGCTTCTTGCGCAGATAGGCCTCGCGAATTAGTCTCTGGAGCCGAGTGCGCGCGTCTGTGCTTCGATAGCGGAGATGAGTCGGTCGAGCTTGGTATTCAAGATGCTGAACTGCTTTTTTAAGTCTCCATCGGTCGACTCGGTAGGGCGCGTAAACGGCTGACCGGTAAATGAAGTAGTCGGGACATTTGCCTTGAAGCAATTACGGCAGTACACCGGCTTCTTGCCGTTGGGACGAAACGGCACTTCGCACATGGCGTTGCATGAGCTACAGGTTGCCTTATGGGACTCAGGTGCGTCGGTATCTCCACGAGAACTCTTGGAGCCAAAGCCAGTGCGAGCGCCAAAACTTGGTTTCTTGAAGTAAGCCATAAGAATTGATTAGACCTCAAGATACCACGATTTTGCCGAAAAAGCAAATTACAAAAAGAAACGCCCCTGGTGTGGGGCGTCAAGCGAGCTACGGATATTACGAGTTTTTGAAACCAGGAGGAAAGATTGTCGTCCGAAACAAATCTTTCATCGTCTCAGCTCGACGTGTCTGGATAACTTTCCCACTTGGCATAAGCGCAAGCATTTGTGGGCGCAGTCTGCCATTGTAATTGAAGCCCATTGCGAGCCCATGAGCCCCTGCATCATGCACGACAACGAGATTCCCCTTCTTTGTGTTCTTCGGCAAAAAACGGCGTGAGGCGAAACGGTCAATGTTTTCGCAAATTGCGCCAACGACGTTCATTTGCTTCCGCGGGCCTGAAATGCGAGCCCCCGATAATTGATCCAGAATGTCGACGTGATGATATGCGTCATACATCGCTGGACGCATCAGTGCCTGCATACCAGAATCGACTCCAACATACCGTTCATAGGTACGTTTTTCGTTGATAACGGATGTGACAAGCACCCCGTGAGGACCTGTCACATACCGCCCACACTCTGAAAAGAGTTCTGGTCGCCAGCCGTGTTCCTTCTCGAAGTTCTCGAGGAGACGCACGATCTGACCAGCCATCCAATGAAGCGCGAGAGGTTTTTGGTCTGGACGATACGGGATACCAAACCCCCCGCCCATATTGACGTATGCACACTTGATACCAAGCCTTCTTTTGAGCAAAATACAAAACTCAAGAAGCATCTTGACCGTGTCTATCATGTAGCCAGCCCGAAGTTCGTTCGAACACAACATCGTATGCATCCCGAACGTCGTCGCGCCACGCTCTCGCGCCGCGCGATAGGCAGGCACAATCTGACTGACTGTAATGCCGTACTTCGACTTCACAGGTTCGCCGATAATGCTGTTACCCGTTCGTTGTTTCCCTGGATTGATTCTGAAACAAATCTCCCTCGGGAAGGGATCCTTCACGTCTGACACAAGCGATATGTCATCCAGGTTAAGACGGCATCCGCCTTCCTTGCGTGCGACACGAAACTCGTCTGCCGAGGTGTTGTTCGAGGTGAACATGATGTCTACACCTCTCGCACCAACGCCACGAGCAAGCGCAAGCTCCGGGACTGAACTACAATCGAACCCAGAGCCCGTTTCCTGCCGTAACCATTGCATGACATACGGGTCGGGAAGAGCCTTTACGGCAAAGAATTGCCGATACGGCGTTTCTGAAAACGCGATATTCATTTGTCTTCCTGTCTCCAAGATTCCCATCATGTCGACGATGTGGAACGGTGTTCCAAATTCTTCGACAATATCAGGAAGCAATGGAAACAACCGTTGTTCAAACACTTGTGTCATTGGCATGACAGTCTCCTTTGGTTTTGTATGATTGAAGGGGTTTTTAAGCCTAACTACGGGGGTTACCCGCCTAGGCCCGACAGTACGGGAGTTGAAAAGGAGTGTCAAGGAAACGCGCTACGCGTCCCAGTTGAAGGCGCGACCGAAGTGGCCCCACGTGCAGGTGTCGACGAACTTGACGGTGTCGAGCTTGAGCGCCGCGCGGATGCCGCGCGGCGTAAGGTCGTAGCCGGTAATCTCTTCCTCTACACCGTCTACCACTGCGACCGCCATCACCGCCTCGGCCTTGCCGATGGCGTATGCGAGCTTGGTGTGTACCGTCTTCGCACCACGTGCTTTGAGGAGCTGCACCGCGACCATACGCGCCATGTATGCACCAGAGCGATCTACTTTGGTATAGTCCTTTCCTGAAAACGAGCCTCCACCGATAGCGACTTCCGGTCCGTAGTTGTCGACGATGAGCTTGCGCCCTGAAAGGCCCGTGTCTGCGTCGAAGCCGCCCTGTGCCCACTCGCCTGCTGGGTTGATAAGATATTCCTTCGCAGGAATGATGCTCTTCACGAGCGCCAAGAGCTCATCGCTCTTAGTATTCTGGAAGCTTGCAACGACAACCGTCACCTCGCCGTCCTCGGTGGTGACCTGTGTCTTGCCGTCGTACGGATATTTCTCATACAGCTTCTGGCAGAGGTTGCGCGCGAGCTCGTACTCGAGCGGCATGTAGTTCACCGTCTCGCTGGTTGCATAGCCCTTCATAATGCCCTGATCGCCCGCGCCTCCAGTGTCCACCCCCTGCGCGATTTCTCGACTCTGGAGTGCAATGTTCTCTATCACTTTATACTCCGCACCGACAATCTTCTGCACGAGCGCTGTCACATCTGGCTTCGCCGTTGAAGTGACCTCGCCGTTTATCGTAATAAGATTGTGCCCGCCCATGATCTCGATAGCAACGCGACTCTGCGGGTCGCCCGCGAGGTACGCGTCGAGAATGCTGTCAGCAATAAAGTCACAACGCTTGTCTGGATGCCCCGGACTCACAAACTCTGCAGTCTTTTTCATACAATATATAATTCTGTCGCAACAGAAAATAATGAATAAGTATCTTCCCCGAGCGGGTTGGAGGAGGCACACTTTTGAGCTAACGCTCGCGTGTTGCCGGCAGGTCATCGAGCCAAATCTCTCACTGCCTCTTGATACAACTTTTGAGGGTTGTGTCGCCATTATAGCACAAAAAGAAATCGGCACCTGTCCGCAGGTGCCGATTGAAGGACTAAGTTCAACGTGCTCAAAATGGTAAGCTACAAAACAGAACAAGGTTGAACCTTGTTCTGTGGACATATCCCCAATACCAGACGACCGTCGTAAATAGGGGATAGGGATTGAATGTGTCCAAACAAGGTTGAACCTTGTTATTTTTCGCCCTTCTCAAACGCAAGGCACACCGAGTTGATGCAACCCCGACGCTTTAGTCGGGGTCCCGACTGAAACGTCGGGATAGGGCTTAGTTCTTTGGTTCGAAATCTAAACAAACGGAATTTATACAATATCTTTTGCCACCGTCCTTAGTGGGACCATCATCAAAGACGTGGCCAAGGTGCGCTCCGCAAGTCTTACACTTCACTTCGGTGCGGACCATTCCGTAGCTCCTATCCTCCTTGAGGTCAACGTGTTCCAAATTCGCAGGATTCGTGAAGCTTGGCCAGCCGGTACCCGAGTCGAATTTGGTGTCTGACGAAAAAAGTTCTGTGCCACAAATTGCGCACTTGTAGACCCCTTTTTCGTGATTATTTACAAACGCACCAGTAAACGGGGCTTCTGTTCCGCCCTCGCGCGCGACGTGTCGCAGTTCTGATGAAAGCTCTTGATCAGACTTCATACTAATGAGTATCCCCTTTCGCAAGCAATTCTGCAAATTGCTTTTGCACCTTCTCCACCTTGGGGCTGATGACGAGATTGCAATATGCCTGTTCAGGATTACGTGCGAAGTAATCTTGGTGATATATCTCCGCGGGGTAAAACTTGGTAAGTGGTACGACTTCTGTAACGACTTTTCCACCCTCCTTGCTCGACGCATCTACCTCTTTGATAAACGCTTCAGAAATTTCCTTCTGCTCGAGGGTGGAGTAGAAAATAGCAGAACGGTACTGAGTGCCCACGTCTACACCCTGGCGATTAAACGTCGTCGGGTCGTGTGTTGCGAAGAAGACGGTAAGCAGTGTGCGAAGTCCGACCTGTGCTGGATCGTATCCAATCTTTATCACCTCGGCATGACCTGTCGTACCGGAACATACCTGCTCGTAGGTCGGACTCTCTGTCTTCCCGCCTGCATAGCCCGGCGTAACCGACTCCACACCCTTTAGCATTTTGAATACCGCCTCCGTACACCAGAAACATCCGCCACCAAATACGATTGTCTCTTTCATATATTCAAAAGCGAGACAGGGTAACACCGCAAGCAATGGCACCCGCCCACCCAATAAGCGAAACTCCCCCACTCACGAGCGCCTTGGTGCGCTCACTCGGCGTAAGCTCTGCAAACGCCTTCTCACTTGCGAGACGCGAAATGGAGCCGATAAAAAAGGCATTGACTACGAGCGCGCCCACGAAGCACATCTTGATAAGAAAGATCGGTTGCGAAAGCAGGTATGTAGAGCGGTCGAGAAACATCGTCCCGCCAGTCAGTAGTATGAGCGCAATCCCGACACTCACGAGCGTGTGTAAGAGCGCCACGCGCTTTTGCGGAAGCGTCTCTACTCGCCCAACAAACCATCGAAACCCTTGGTGATCAGAATAGAGAACCGCACCAAGCGTGAGTGCCACCGCCGTGAGGTGGAGTACTGGCATGCTACTGTGCGAGTGTCCCGATCTTGAAGCCTGAGAGCGCCGCCTCTGGGCCCTCGCTTCCACCGTGCTTATTTTCAAAAAGGGTTGTGGCGTCTATCCCACACGTCTTCAGAATTGCCTTCTCGCCACCCGGGTGCTTCGTAATCCAAGCCGTCACATCGTACACCTCTCCGCGAATTGCAGTCCAACAATTCTCTGGCGTGTTGTGCGCGGCAACCTCACTCATCGGATACGCTCTGACGCGATCCTCTTCTACGACCATCTCCTCTACCCCTTCAACACCTTGGACCGGCATCATAGACTCTAGACCAGGAGCTACAGCTGGCACTGCTGGCTTGAAAAATAGAACCCAGCTCAAGATGCCGACCACGACCACAAATACGATTGGAAAGATGTTTTTCATATGGGTTTAGTATATCGCGACTACCGGACTCCTGTAATGTAGAACGTGAGTGCCACGAATACAAGAAGGAAACATGCAAAAAAACCTACCACCTTCCCGAAGAAGAGAACCGCTTCTTTCTTTCTGCCTTCAATAAGGAGAGATATTGGCTCATACAGAAACAGATACCCCATCACTGCCGCCGACAGCACAAATAGACTTAGCATAGTCATCGGTATAATAATGGTGTCATGCCCCTGCTTCAGCACCGACCCTATCGCCTGTGCTACTAGCACAATCCCCACAATATAGAGCGCTGCCCCAAGTGCATTAAGGAATGGTTTTTTCATATAGAGCACAGTATAGCAAAGCTGAAAAATATTTTTCTCTAGTTCACAATATCAGCGTAATTGAAAAGTACGCCAAATTGCTTGCACCACACAAGAACGTAGCGATATTTCTGCAGGTCCACTCCCGTCGGGATTTCGTAATTTACGTTTCCCTCAGTGGCCTTGAGTAGCCCCAAGTTTATAAACTCTTTTGCCTCGAGGTCCGTGGCGAGATACACATACAAATCGGGACCGTTGATGGTCTTGAAGTTTTCATATCGAATATACGAAGCCGTGTCTCCACGCACCATTCGTACCGTGCCAGAAGCAGGGTGCCCACTGGTGCCGACGACTGGAGCGGGCGTGGCCGGCACTGCTTCGTGCGTTAAAGGCGCTTGTTCATCTACTCTTATGTTTCGAAATAACGGAGAAATAGCATAGTAGGCAAACACGAGTGCGCCCAGTACAAGAATGCCTGTACCAATGTATAGAAGCCTTTTCATTATGCCTTCACATTCTTCTTCGCTATAATGAGCGCAAATCCGTCTACGTATTTCGCTGATCCTGTTTTTGTTTTCATATTGCCAAGTATAGCAAATGTAAACTCTCTTCTAAGGCGACGCCTTAGAAGTTAGATCCAACTTCCTTTCGCGACGCCAACCTTTTATTTCTGCTTCCCGATGACGAGCTTCCTTGAGTGTCTCAAAAGATTCCGAATATTTTAGTGTTACAGGTCTACGAATCTTGGTATAGTGCGCACCGCACTTTGAGTCATTGTGCTGTTTGAGTCGTCGCTCAAGATTGTTTGTCGAGCCGACATAAAAAGAGTCGTCGGCACATTTAAGTATGTAGGTAAAATACATATTTCAATTCTACACTCTGAACGGCCCTTCCTCGAAGATTCGTCAGGGTCTTCGATTTTTTATAGCCGCGATTGGGTAGGGTCGAAGACACCACAGATACTCATGTGGTGTCTCAGACTCTGAGATTTGAGTCATCGAAAATCGAAGAGCTGCGGGTAATGGATTCCTTTAGAACCACTTTGTTAGGTAACTATTCTAGTTACTGTTAACGAGGTTTTTCGGTTGGTTCGTGACAAATCCTTCAATTGCGGAAACCACGAGTTCCGGCAGGTTCACTCTGAAAGCATCGTTCGTAGATGACCCTGCATGGGGGGTAAACACTACGTTATCGAGCTTAAGGAGCGGGTGGTCTTTAGTAAGGCCTGCAACTTGATCAAGTCCGGCACCACTAATCTTCTTGTCTTTTAGTGCACTATAGAGCGCCTCGGTATCAATCATGGGGCCTTGATCCACATTTATTAAAATTGCGGTTGGCTTCATTAGGGCAAGCTCTTTTTCAGAAATAAGGTTCTTCGTATCTGCGCCGGAAGTCACGTTGATTGAGACAATATCCGCTCTCTTTAGGAGCTCTTGCTTGCTTACCATTTCTACCCCGTCCATTGTCTTAGGGCTTCGGTTATTTGCGATCACTTTCATACCAAGCCCTTGAGCCAGAGTCGCTACGGTTGAGCCAATCCTACCTAACCCAATTACTCCCATCGTTCTGCCCTTGATATCGAAACCCCAATAGTTATTCTGTTGCTCTTCGCTGCTCGGATCTGACTCGAAAGGAGCCTTTCGCATATCACGGTCCATAAGCGGAATTCTGCGATTGACTGCGAACATGAGTCCGATCACCATTTCGGCCACCGCTTCTTTAGAAAAACCTGGGCAATTGGCGATCTTGATTCCCTTCTTATTCGCCGCGTCCATATCCACCATGAAGTAGCCAGTGTGCGGTAAGACGATTAGCTTGAGCTGCTCAGTACTCTCGAGCACTCGAGCGGTCGGCGTGCAAATGAAACCATCTAGCACAGCGACGTCTACTCCTTTTAGTCTTTCGATAGCCTCGTCTTCTGTTTGTGTATGTTCAAAAGCGATTACTTCGCCTAAAGCTTTCAAGCGCTTGAGGTGATCTTCGTTAAGAAAGCACTCGTTCAAGATCGCTATTTTCATGGAGCTAATTATACCCCGAAGATAATATTTTTGTCTCGAGGATCCTAGGAGTCCGAACCTATGTCAAATTAGCTGCCAGACTTGGATTCGAACCAAGATGAGCGGATTCAGAGTCCGCTATCCTACCGTTAGATGATCTGGCAATAGCGGGCAACAGGAGTTGCCAGCTCCTTGCACGATACTTGAAAACTGGGCTTTCTTCAACCCTTATACCTGCTATACTTACTTTATGAAAAAATACTTTTTTATAATTGTAGCCATAGTGCTTATTCCCGTTGGTGCTGAAGTTGTGTACGCGAATCACTCTTGGGGGAATTACCATTGGGCGCGAACAACGCCGAGCTTCACCCTCTCCTTGGGAGACAATATCGCAAATATCTGGGATCCGTATCTCGCGGTGTCCTCTACTAAATGGAGTAGCTCGGTAGTTCTCGATACGAAGATCGTAGCCGGCTCTAACAAGAGGAATTGTGGCCCCGTAGCTGGACGCGTCGAGGTCTGTGCTTCGAAATACGGGAATAATGGCTGGCTTGGCATAGCATCTATCTGGGCATCTGGTGAGCACATCACGCAAGCTACCGTCAAGATGAACGACACCTACTTCAACACCGCGAAATACAACAAAGCCTCGTGGCGTCAGATGGTGCTCTGCCAAGAAGTCGGGCATACGTTTGGGCTGGGTCACCAAGACGAAGACGTCAATAATCTAAATATGGGTACGTGTATGGACTACACTAACGACCCATCTCGAGATGATGGCCTTGGCAACAACCTGTATCCAAATGCGCACGACTATTCGATGCTCGAGACTATATATGCGCTTCTCGACACCACAACGACGGTCTCGCAGAACACTGCTTCCCTGAAGGGCAGAGCGGCACTTGAAGACCAGCTTGGCGACGATCCAAGAAATTGGGGTAAAGAAATTAAGAGGTCTGCAGATGGGCACGCATCCTTATTTGAAAAAGATCTAAACAATGGGGAGAAAATATTCCGACACGTCTTCTGGGCAGAGCCACGCGCTCATCATCACCAGGATTAGTTCCCCCAGATGGACGCACTCACGATAACGGACGTTAAGAAAAAGTACGCCTCGGGGACCGAGGCGTTGAAGGGGGTGTCGCTCAGCGTACCCGCGGGCGACTTCTTCGCCCTCTTGGGGCCCAACGGCGCTGGCAAGACCACCCTCATCGGGATTATCACCGGACTTGTGGAGAAAACGGGTGGGGCGGTAGAAGTGTTTGGGCACGACATTGAGCGCGCGCCTTCTGAGGCGCGCTCTCTCATCGGCCTCTGCGGGCAAGAACTTAACTTCAACCCATTCGAAAAACCGCTCGATATCCTTATAAACCAGGCGGGCTACTACGGCATTCCGCGCTCTGTCGCTCTCCCGCGCGCACAAAAACTCCTCGACGACCTGGGCCTCAGCGACAAGAAGGTACAGAACGCGTGGAACCTCTCAGGCGGGATGAAGCGCCGCCTCATGATCGCCCGTGCGCTTATCCACGAACCGAAGCTCCTCATCCTCGACGAGCCGACTGCAGGGGTAGACGTCGAGCTCCGCCGGAGTATGTGGGAGTATCTCACCAAGCTCACTGCACAAGGTGTGACTATTGTGCTCACTACCCACTACTTAGAGGAGGCAGAGCGCCTCGCGAAGCACGTCGCGATTATCAACAAGGGGCAGATAATCGCGAAAGGCACGATGCAAGAAATCCTCGCGCTCCACGACGGCACCGCCAGTAGCGCCTTCGGCGGGGGCAAGCTTGAAGAGGTCTTTTTGCAAATGACTAAAGCGTAAACCATCATGCCTATAGAAAAACAATTTATCTCTTTCTACACTATTATCCGCAAGGGCTCGGTGCGCATTGTGCGCATCTGGTCGCAGACACTCCTTCCTTCGGTGGTCACCTCTATACTCTACTTCGCCGTCTTCGGGAGCATCCTCGGGAGCCGCATCGGCGAGCTAGACGGCGTGCCGTATATCCTCTTCGTGGTGCCAGGGCTCATTATGCTCTCGGTGATAACCAACGCGTACACCGAGACCGCCACCACCTTCTTCCAGTCCAAGTTTTTCTCCCGCAATATCGATGAGATCCTCGTCTCGCCGACTCCGCCACGCATCATCGTCGCCGGCTTTGTCGCCAACGGCGTGCTCCGCGGAGTCCTCGTGGGAGCGCTGGTGCTTGTCGTCTCGCTCTTCTTCGCACTACCCTCGGTTGCCCATCCTCTCGTCGTACTCTTGTTCTTAGTCCTCTCGAGCACCATCTTCGCCCTTGCGGGGCTCGTCAATGGAATTTATGCAAAAAGTTTCGATGCTATCACTATCGTTCCGACCTTCGTACTCACTCCGCTCGTCTACCTCGGGGGCGTATTCTACTCGATCAGCTCTCTCCCCGCCTTCTGGCAACAGGTCTCGCTTCTAAACCCTGTCCTCTACATTATTAACGGCTTCCGCTACGGATTCCTCGGCACGGCGGACATGTCTCTCCTCGTCTCAACGAGCGTCCTCTTCGCGCTCACGCTCGCTCTCATTGGGGTCAACATCTACTTCCTCAAAAAAGGATTGGGTCTGAAGCAATAGCTACTCCTGTTGTAGCAAGGCGACGCCTTGCTACTTCTTGCGTGTGCTTGCAGCGCGGAGGAACTCGGTAAAGAGTGGGTGCGGGTCGAGCGGGCGCGCCTGGAGCTCGGGGTGGAACTGCGTGCCGAGCATAAAAGGGTGCACGCTCTTCGGGAGCTCTGCGATTTCCATGAGCTGGCCGTCGGGGCTTGTGCCGGAGAACACAAGCCCTGCTTTCTGAAGCTCTGGCACGTACGCATTATTTATTTCATAGCGGTGGCGATGACGCTCGTCCACCAACTCCTTCTTGTACGCGCTTCGTGCGATGCTCCCCTTCTTCAAGTACGCGGGGTATGAGCCAAGGCGCATCGTACCACCGTATTTATTGTCTGCGAGATGCTTCTTCTGCTCAAGCATCACGTCTACAATCGGGTTCTTCGTCTTCTTGTCTATCTCTACCGTATTCGCGTCTTTGAGCCCGAGCACGTTGCGCGCATACTCAATAACCATGAGCTGCATCCCGTAGCAGAGCCCGAAGTACGGGATCTTGTGTTCGCGCGCGTACTGTATCGCCTTAATCTTGCCCTCAATACCGCTCTCACCGAAGCCTCCTGGGACGATGATGCCCTGATATTTCTTAAGCTCAACTAGCGCCTTCGCGCCGCCCTTCTTTAGCTTCTTTGCATTTATCCAGCTAATCTTCGCGCGCTTGCCGAGCTTCGCTGCAGAAAATTTAATCGCCTCGATCACCGAGAGGTACGCGTCAGAAAGGACAAAGTCGCCCGTGTCAAAATATTTCCCTACAATCGCGATCTTCACTTCTGGGGCCTTCTGATTTTTTACCGCTTTTACAAATTTCGCCCAGGTGGCAAGTGAGGCCCTGCGCTTCTCTGGCAGATTAAGCATCCGCAAGACCTCGTCAGCCAACTTATCTTTCTCGAAGTTGAGAGGAACCTCGTAAATGCTCTCAATATCGGGCGCACTCACAATGTGCTCCTTCCGCACATTGCACCATACCGCGAGTTTCTCCTTGCGCTTCTCGTCTATGGGCTCCTTCGAGCGTGCAACGATAAAGTCTGGCTGAACACCATAAGAATTAAGATCACGTACCGCCATTTGCGTGGGCTTGGTCTTCATCTCGCCAAGAGTGCCTGGGGTTGGCAGGTACGACACCATCACGAAGAGGATGTCATCTGGATACTGCATTTTCATCACGCGCGACGCCTCAATAAAGAGTGCGTTCTGGAAGTCGCCGATCGTACCGCCGATCTCAATCACCGATATCTGACTGCCGTTGTAAGAAGCGGCAGTCTCGATCCGGCGCATAATCTCGTCGCGCACGTGCGGTACCGCCTCCACACACTTCCCTCCGTAGCCAAGGGCGCGCTCGCGCTCGATCACTGACTGATACACCATGCCACTCGTCATATAGTCTTCACTGGTGAGGTCGCGCCCGAGGAATCGCTCATAGTTGCCCATATCCTGGTCGGTCTCGAGCCCGCTCTTGAGCACGAACACCTCGCCGTGCTCGGTCGGGTTCATCGTACCCGCATCAACGTTTAAGTACGGATCAATCTTCACAAGATTTACCGAATACCCCTTCTGCTGGAGCAAGAGCCCAAGAGAGCTTGAGGCAATACCCTTCCCCACTCCGCTCATCACGCCGCCGAGGACGAATATATATTTGTGACCTTCTTTTGCCATACTATACTTTCAGATATTTACGAATAGCTAGGATTGCCGCAAATGCAGCAAGCGCGACCCCCGACAAAATAATTACGCCAGCGATAATAAAGAAGTGTTCGCTATAATACGTCGCAATATCAAACCCACTAAACCATCCGGCAGTCTTAGAGCCCGCATACCAAGTCGCAGGCCACAAGAGGATAAGCACCAGCACTCCCGCTAGGACACCGGTAATCACTCCCGTTACGATAAACGGTCCTTGGATGTAGGCATTATGTGCGCCCACAAGGCGCATCACGGCGATCTCGTCCTTCGCTGTGTAGATAGCGAGACGCACAGTGGCAAAAGCGATAAGCACAGACGCAAACGCGAAGAGCGCTATTACCGCAAGACCAACCTCGCGCGTTGCGCGTATCGCGAGCGAGAGGCGATCGATCACCTCCTTGTTCTGAACATAGTTTATATGATCAACTATAGACGCGCCGCCCGCAGAAAGCACCGGGGATGCTTCAAGAAACTTCACAATACTTTCATATTGGGACGGGTCCTTCGCGCGGATGTTGAGCGAGGCGTCAAGGGGGTTCCCGCCGAGCTCGTCAAGGGCTTGGAGCGTTGTCTGGTCGTTGGCGTGGCGCTCGCGGAAGGCGATCAGAGCATCTGCAGCCGATGTGTAGTGCACGCTTGAGACCTGGGGGAGCTTCTCAACCTGATCCTTCACCGCAAAGATATCCTTCTCTGTCGCGCTCGTAATAAAGTAGACAGAAATGTCAACCTTCTCAGTAATGGTGCCAAGAGTGTAGCTAAGCAGCGCAGAGAGGAACATAAGCGCGGCAATGATACTAAGCGTCACGGTCATAATAAGTATTGTTGCTACAGAGACTGCTCCACCGCGCACAAAGTTCTTCCATCCTGCCACAAGCACGCGCTTAATAACCATCCAAGATAGTGAAGTTTTGTTCATAGTATATATTTACCGCCGGCATCATCGCGGATAATTTTCCCACGATCTACCGTCACCACGCGCTTGCCAATAGCGTCGACGACGCCCTTGTTGTGCGTTGTGATAATAATCGTAGTACCAAGCTCGTTTATCTTCTTCAAGATCTCCACGACTTCGTACGTGTTGATCGGGTCAAGGTTACCAGTCGGCTCATCGGCGACAATAAGATCTGGCTGGTTGATAATTGCACGCCCGATAGCAATCCTCTGCTTCTCTCCGCCGGAGAGCTGGCTTGGAAAGTGTCCTGTCTTGTCGGCGAGATTTACAAGATCGAGAATGTAAGGAACATCACTTGCAATCTCTGCGTCGCTACGCCCAGCCGCTTCCATTGCAAAAGCAATATTCTCGTACGCTGTCTTGTTAGGGATGAGGCGGAAGTCTTGAAACACCATTCCGATCTTGCGACGATAGTGGTGGAGCGCAGAAGCTGGAAGGTCGTTGACATCAATCGATTCAAAGAAGACGGAGCCGTCGGTAGGGCGCTCTTCTGCGAGTAGGAGCTTAAGTAGGGTAGTCTTCCCGGCACCAGAGTGTCCAACAATAGATACGAATTCCTTGGGGGCGACGGAGAGCGTAACCTCCTCAAGAGCCGCCATATCCCCATATCGCTTCGTCACCTTGTCGAAATAAATCATGCGTTCTTTCTATTGTACCCCACCCTGCTCCATGGCGTCTATAAAGCCGTCAAGATCTCCCTCGAGCACTTTCTCGGGGTTGCTTGACTCGTGCTCAGTACGATGATCTTTAACCATTTTGTAAGGGTGGAGTACATAGGAGCGGATCTGACTACCCCACTCGTTGGCGGTGTTGGTGGCGAGCGAGCGTCCCTTCGCCTCAGCATCTCGACGTGCCTCTTCTTTTGCAAATATTTTCGCCTTTAGAAGCTCCATAGCCTTCTCGCGATTGGCGAGTTGACTACGCTCACTCGAAACGTGGACCGAGAGTCCTGAGGGAGTGTGTACTATCCGCACTGCCGTCTCGCGCTTATTGACGTTCTGCCCGCCCGCGCCTCCAGAGCGTGCGAACTGGATGTCGAGCTCTTCCGACTTGAGGTCGACCTTGTCGTTTGGTGCTAGTGTCGGGAGCACCTCTACAAGAGCGAAGCTGGTCTGACGCTTCGCGCTTGCATTAAATGGCGACTGTCGTACGAGGCGATGCACTCCCGCCTCGTGTCGCAGTCGCCCATACGCTCCAGTGCCTACAATCTCAAGCATTACGTTCCGATACCCACCATGATCGTTCTCATTAGCGTGGAGCTCTCGCACTCCCCAGCCCTTCTTCGCCGCATACCCCTCATACATCCTACGGAGTAAATGTGCGAAGTCTTCTGCGTCATCTCCACCAGCGCCAGCAAGAATCGCGAGCGTCGCGTTACCTGCATTATGAGGATCACCTCCACCATCTTTCAGCGCCTGATATTCTTGTACACACGCTTGTGCGCTCACCTTATCTGCCCAGAAATCCGCCGACGCCATCAGCGCCTCAAGCTCCGCTAAGCGCTTCTGTGCCTTCTCATCCATCGCCCAAGTATACCAAAGTCACGCGCTCTCTATCTAATTACCAAACCACTCCGCGCGCCAACCTCTCATCATCTCTATCTCACCCGTCTGCGCGGAAATGATATCGTTACCGAGTTTTACCAGCTCTGGGCGAGCTGTGCCCGCGAGGAGTAGCTTCGCCATCTCTACCGCACCCTCGTGGTGGATAATCATTTCATCGATAAACGCCTTATCAAGGGCGTCGCCCGTCTTACCGCGAAGCGCCTCGCTCATGTCGGTCATCACCTCCGGCATGGTGTGTGATACCTGGAGCGGTACCTCCGATCTCTCTATACCAACCCAATACCCCACCCCAAGCCCGACAAGTAAGAGCACAAGACCCGTCACAAAGTCATTTTGTTGCATATGCTTTCTATTATACCAAAACAGGCACGCGAAAGCATGCCTGTTTCACTGGAGCCGGAGGTCGGGCTCGAACCGACGCGCTTTCGCTTACGATGCGAATGCTCTACCAACTGAGCTACTCCGGCGAGCCGACGATCGGGATTGAACCGATGACCCCCACCTTACCATGGTGGTGCTCTACCAGCTGAGCTACGTCGGCGATTGTCCCAGTGTATCCGACTTACCGACTATTTTCAATTTTTGATATACAAAAGCCCCTTTCAGGGCTTTTGTGTTGCGCGAGAGACGGGCTTGGCCAAGCGCTCGTTTCGTCGCCGTCGCTCCTAGCTCCGCTCGGCCCCGGCTCGACAGTTTCGGCTCTGCTGACCGAAACAATGTCGAGCCTTTCAAGTCCCGCCGTGGCGTGTGCAGACACGCCACTTCTCTGCGCAAATAATAAAACCCCTTTCGGGGTTTTATTATTGGCGCGAGAGACGGGACTTGAACCCGCAACCTCCGCCGTGCACGTTCCCACAATTTTCATTGTGGCGTGGACTATATCTTCACCATAAGCTTTTCTCGTAGGTGTTCCGGTATCTAGTCTCTACGGCGCCCCCTCTCGAGTAGAGGGGTTCCCTCGGTATTCGCATATTCGCTTGTGGCGAACGTAGCCTCCACCGATATCCCAGAAAGTTTCAACCTGCCTTTCGGACAGGAAGCTGCATGTATGTCTACAGGGCGGCGCTCTAACCAGTTGAGCTACTCCCGCGTGCGCAATTCCCGGATAGCCTTCTCGAGCTTGTTCCGCTTACGAGGAAGCCATAATTCCGGGACTTTCTCAGTATTATACATAATCTGATGAAGCGCAATGCTGTCACGATGACTGAAGACGAGCTCAAAGCCACGCGTTTTCTTTTTAAGAGAACCTCCCTGTACACCGTGTTGTTTAAAAGCCTTCCACAACGATTCGAGAAAAGCTCTCGACCCACTCGTAAACAAGGTGAGCAATACCCACCGCTTCTTTCTTCGATCTGCAAATCTAAGCTGATTGAAGTAGACACACCCGTCTCCGTCGAAGTATCCACGTACGAAATCTCCAAAGCACTTTTTGGGTATCACTGGCAAAGGAAGTCTCTTGCTTTTGTCTTGCATGAAGCCGAGCTTGGATAAATCCTCAAACCACTTCTTACTCCCTATCTGTAGCCGATACGCCGTTTTGTATCCCTCTTTCCTCCTCCGCTCTGCGATACGATGCGTCGAACCAGTCACTTTTTGTATTTGCTCTAACACCATACGGTCCGTAATCGTAAACTCGATAAAATGCGCGCCCCGCGCATTTTTCAACATCGAACCATCTGCAGCAAAGAAGCCGAGTACGTACGCCATCTCAGGCGACCACTCTGCGAAAAAATCCTGATTCAGCGCTCGATGCATTGGCATACTCTTAGTATATGACAGGACATTACCCCAACCACTCACTATTCCCACATTTTGGATAAACACTCTAACTAGTTGTGCCGGTGGGTGGAGTCGCGCCACCGTCTAGGGTTTATGAGTCCCTCGTTCTA
>CAYGEV010000004.1:0-20861 GCA_964349035.1 uncultured Candidatus Saccharibacteria bacterium | reverse complement strand
GACCCGTACCACGGGGCGGGGCAGGCGAACGGGCTCTCCTTCGCTGTGCCAGAGGGTGAGCGCACCCCGCCCTCGCTTCAAAATATCTATAAAGAACTTGCGACCGACCTCGGTATCCCATACGCAGAATCAGCGAAGAAAGGTGGAGATTTAACACATTGGGCAGAGCAGGGAGTTCTCCTCTTAAACGCGACCCTCACCGTGCAGGCAAACACGCCTGGTTCGCACCAAGGGCGCGGGTGGGAGCTCTTTACTGACACTGTTATCAAGGCGCTCTCTGACAAGCGCGAGCATCTCGTCTTCCTCCTCTGGGGCAACTACGCCCGAGCGAAGGGGGCTCACATAGACCGTACCAAGCATCTCGTGCTTGAAGCCCCACACCCCTCCCCCTTCTCCGCCCACTCTGGCTTCTTCGGCTGTAAGCACTTTAGCAAGACAAACATCTATCTTTCTCGGCACTATCTCGCGCCCATTGACTGGAAATAGATAAGGTGTTATAATAGACCGAGAGTTATGGCAAACCCTCAAATGTGAGAGAGCCCTCTAACACAAGCGACACTGTTCTCACGAACCAGTCGCAAAGGAGAAGAAAATGAGAAATTCAGTTAGCGTTTTGAAATTGGACGTGGAACTGAAGGCGGGGTTTCGCCGTTTTGATTACACCAACGCCAACATCAAGCAACTTTCCGAGGGGAATCTTCTCGGGGAGGTGAAAATGGTTCTCGATGGATACTACATGATCATACCTCGAGATGATTTTATCGAGGGAGATATGGAGTACGGTCTCCCAAACTACTCGAGGTCTGGCCCGCTTCGTGCACTCCGGGCGGCGATGATCGCGGACGGATCCGCGAAGCTCGAGATGCTTAATGGCGACAATTGGAAGATTGTCAGCCATAAAGTTGGTGAGAAATATCTCTGGGACAAGGAGTCCCAGGGAACCGCCCTCCGGCCTGC
This sequence comes from uncultured Candidatus Saccharibacteria bacterium, assembly GCA_964349035.1. GTDB lineage: Bacteria > Patescibacteriota > Minisyncoccia > Phycocordibacterales > Phycocordibacteraceae > C7867-001. The sequence goes on along the minus strand of CAYGEV010000004.1, from coordinate 19,904 downwards.
CAAGGACGGGATGACTGGGGGTGAGGTGCTTGGGGCAATAGAATTCAACGCCCTACTCGCAAACAAGGATCTCATCCCGGTTGAGTGGGAAGGGAAACGGATATTCTTTCCCGGCACGGTTTACGTTGATATACGTGCGCAAAGAGACTTCATCCGATTCCTTGATGTAAATGGGACGGAAGTTTACGAAGGGACATATAATCTGACCGGGTCTCTTCTGGGCGCAAACGACTTTGTCGCTTTGCGCTTTCGGAAAGGATTCTAAGATGTATGACGACGTGGGAATCGCCAGAGGGAAAGACCACGAAGGGAACAATGTGGTTGCACTTTGGGGGAAAGGAGTCTCTTTTAAGTGTGAAGACTTCGGTCTATACACAAAACCCAGAAGTGAAAAAATTCAGGAGGCCTTGAGAGGCCAAGTGACACAAGATTCAACTCTTTTTTCTGGTGATTTGTGTGATATTGTGGAAAACATCAGAAAAAAACATCAAGGGTGTTCGGTCGCAGTGTATACTGACACCTACTATGATCACAAATGGACAATCGTTGTGATCAGGAATTGCAGGGCGGCTTAGAAAGCGCTTTGCAATACATAAAAGGCCTGCCAGCTTGGCGGGCCTTTCTTTTTACCAAATCTTCGCGCGGTCTTTAGAGGCGCGGAAGAGCTTGTCGCCTTTTTGTACATTGAATGCTTGGTAGAACTCTGGGAGATTTGAGACTGGTCCGTTGATACGGAATTCTCCCGGCGAATGAGAGTCAGTAATAACTTGCATCTTGAGGAATTCGAGACGAGATATCTCACGCTCAAAGAGCGATGCGCCGAGGAAGTAGCGTTGTTCTGGCGAGAACTCACCTATATTTTCTCTTTTCGTGCGGGCAAGCTTGAGGAGGTATGCGTCGTATGCGATAGACATCCCGCCGAGGTCGGCGATGTTCTCGCTCAGTGTGAATTTGCCGTTTACGGGAGAACCAGGCGCCACTTCATACTTGTCGAATTGCCGTACCAGCACCTTTGCCTTTTTCTCAAACTTCTTTTTGTCAGATGCCTTCCACCACGTCTTCCTGTTGCCTACCGCATCAAATTTAGCCCCCTGATCGTCAAATCCGTGCGTAATCTCATGTCCAATGACCGAGCCGATAGCTCCGTAGTTGATAGCGTCGTCGGCAGAAGGGTCGAAGAATGGTGGCTGGAGGATGCCGGCAGGGAAAACGATGTCGTTCATACTTGCCGAGTAGTATGCATTGACCGTGTGGGGGAACATAAACCACTCTTTTCTGTTCACCTTTTTACCAAGCTTCTTGAGCTCGCGCTTGCTGTGCCACTCTCCGGTGCGGATAAGGTTACCCACATAGTCGTCAGGACGAATGACGATACCAGCGTAGCTCTTCCACTTATCTGGATAGCCAATTTTTACGGAAATCTTGTGGAGTTTCGTGAGCGCCTGCTTCTTGGTTGCCGAGCTCATCCAGTCGAGTGCCTTGATGCGTGCCTCGTAGGCCGTCATAAGGTCGCGCACCATCTCCAGCATCTCCTTCTTCGCACTTGGTGGGAAATATTTCTCTACGTACATGCGCCCTAGCGCTTCGCCAAAGGCGCCCTGCACGCTACCTAGTACTCGGCGCCATAGTGGCTTCATTTCCTTCATTCCCGTAAGTACCGTGCCGTAGAAGGCGAAACCTTCTTTCACAAACTGGGTAGATAGCGCATTCGAGAAGTCGCCCACCGTGTGCACGCGCAAGTACGACTTCCAATCGTCAACAGAAAATGTGGAAAGCATCGTATCAAGTGCCTTGAAGAAATTAGGTTGCATCACGATTACCTCCTTTGGGTCGGCACCAATTGTTTTAAGATATGTTTTCCACGCGATGTGTGGCGTGTGTCGAGCGAGCTTTGATAAAGAATATTTAAAGTAGAGTTTGTCGGGGTCGCGTGTATCCTCCTTCTTCATTGACGCCTTAGCTAGGGCAAGCTCAAGCGCGTACACTCTCTTACTCCCTTCACTTGGGTTCTTCGAGAGATGCGCGAGGCGAAATAGATTTTCAAGATGCGCTATGTATGCGACGCGAATACGAATAGAATCGGCATCATTCTTTAGGTAATAATCGCGGTCGGGCATCCCCAAGCCCCCCTGTGCGAGGTGGAGGAGATATCGCTCGCTGTCTTTCATATCCTGGTCGACAAAGGTATGCCACACACCACTTCCTCCCATCTTCTCAAGTTTCGCGATAGTTGGGACAATGTCAGCAGACGTTTTAATTGAGTCGATAAGAGCGAGATGCTTCTTGATAGGGGAGAGTCCGATTTTGTCTCGACGCTTTATATTCATACCAGAAGCAAGTAGGGTGTGAATCATCTTCTCGAGCGGATTCTTCTGCTTCTTCGCGAGACCCTTCACGAGCGCGTGTATCTGCTCGTCTACTTGTTTACGGAGAATCATAAAGCTACCCCAACGCGACTCATTCTCAGGCATCTTCTCACGCGCGAGCCACCCCCCGCCCGCGAAGCGGTAGAAATCGTCTTGCGCACGCACCTTCTTGTCCATGTTGCGCGTATCAAATCCCCAATGCTTTTTCATAATAGGTTCATAGTACAAGAATCTCTCTCGCTGTGCTATCTTTTTAGTATGCAATTCCTCCGGGAATTTAGGGAACTCAATAAGGGCGACGCCCACCTCGCCGGTGGCAAGGGAGCATCGCTTGGTGAGATGACTCAGGCAGGTATTCCCGTCCCTCCTGGCTTCGTCATCCTCGCCGACGCCTTCGAACAGTTCATCAAGGAGACGAACCTCGCTCCAGAGATAGACACCGTCCTCCACACCGTGAACAAGGAGGAGATGAGCTCTGTGGAGCACGCCTCAGAACGTATCCAGAGTCTCATCCTGAACGCTCCCTTTCCCTCTGACCTCGAGACAGAGATACGCACGGCCTTCAGTACCCTCAACGCCCCCTATGTCGCTGTCCGCTCCTCTGCCACCGCAGAAGACGGCGCAGACCACGCCTGGGCAGGTCAGCTCGACAGCTACCTCAACACCACCGAAGCCACTCTCCTTAAGAACGTCCAGAGATGCTGGGCATCACTCTTCACCCCTCGTGCCATCTTCTACCGCTTCGAGAAGGACCTCCACACCACCCACATCTCGGTGGCGGTGGTGGTACAGAAGATGGTGGCAAGTGAAGTCTCGGGTATCGCCTTCTCCGTCCACCCCGTCACCGAAGACAGGAATCAACTCATTATCGAGGCAGGCTTTGGCCTTGGAGAGGCTATCGTCTCAGGATCTGTCACCCCAGACTCCTATGTGGTGGAGAAGACGCCCAGGAACATCCTCGACGTGAATGTCTCCACCCAAACCCGTGCCCTATACAGAGCTAGCGGGGGAGGGAACGAGTGGAAGGACATCCCTGAACCCCAAGCCTCCTCCCAGGTACTGAACCAACAACAGATCCTCGAGCTCTCTGAGATTATCCTCACCATCGAGCGCCACTATGGGTTCCCTTGTGATATCGAGTGGGCGTATGAACAGAACACCTTCTATATTGTGCAGAGCAGGCCGATTACGACGCTCTCGAAGAGGGCGGAGGATATTACTTCTCCATTCGTATCTCCTGAACTGAAAGACTTCAATCCTGATGAGTATCATTGGGACGGTCTTTGGAAGAACGATCTTTTTGCGACTTGCTTCTGGCAAGATTGCTGGGTTCCCGAGGTTGCTGCGGAAATGAATCTTAATCTACAGGGTGTTGGCGTTATGAATCTAAAGGGAGGCAATTTTTTTGTGCATAAACCAACGAGAGCAAAAGTGGATGCTCAAGTTAAAGAAATGATCGATAAGGAGAATGCGGCGTTCTTTAGAAATATGGTTACAGTTTCTGACAAAATTTTTGAATGGGGAATAGCGAAGGGCGAATACTTAAGAAAAGAGGAGCCTACCTTGGAACATTTTCGTGATTTCGTACAAACCGCAAAGAAGATGAATTTTCTTTGGCTGATTGGAGCTACGTATGTTAATTGGCCTGTGCAAGAAAAATTGCAAGAAGTAGTGATAGAGGATGGTTTTCCTGCCGAACACGTAATGGATGTCATCCCAAAAATAGATACCCCTCTTCATCACTACCAGTCAGGGCTTATCGAATTAAAGAAGGCCATCGGAAAGAAATCTTTTGCGGAAGTGGAAGCAGATCCCGCACTTTTTGAGCAGTTAAAGGCACATGCGGAGAAGTATGTATGGATAGAGATATCTAACTTTATCGGCGAGCCGATGACTCCCGAAAGACTATACAATCAGGTGCAACATCTTGAGAAGGACTCCGAGCATGACCACTCCGCTTTTGTACCTAATAAGCCGTTATCAGAAAAAATGCAGTTTGTTCTTGAGTGCATGCATGACGTTGGGTATGTAAAACAGGGAGGGGCTGAATATTTCTCGATATTCTCGGAAAAAACTCTGCCGTTCCTACGTGCGGTCGCAGAGAAAATCGGAATAACGTATCGTGAGCTTATGTGTCTCTCAACATCTGAAATTGAGTGGGCTTTACAGGGAACATTGTCTGCAGAGGCCTTGAAGCAGAGAGTTGGTAAGCGCATAGGAGTAAATGACTGGGCTGTTATCGGCGACGAGTCTGGAAATATGCTCTATGTTGATGAGCCGAACGACATCGCTCGGCTCATAGAAAAGATGATTCCTCGTGCAGGGGAGGGCACAAAAGAACTTGTCGGTCAGACTGGTAATCGCGGCACCTATACCGGACCAGTGAGAGTTGTTATGAATACCTATGATTTTGGCAAGATGCAGACGGGCGACGTCTTGGTGACCACTATGACCACGCCAGACTTTGTTGTTCTCATGCAAAAGTCTGGAGCCATAGTGACCGACATTGGAGGACTGCTTTGCCACGCTGCGATAATGTCTCGCGAACTCAAGAAGCCCTGTATCATCGGGACGAAGTTTGCCACCCAAATACTCAAAGATGGGGACCTTGTGGAAGTGGATGCGGATAGTGGGGTGGTGCGGATTGTTGAGTCCGCGACCGAAGAGGAATCAGTGGATGAGTGGCAGACCATCGCTCAGGATTTCAATTCTCCGTACATTAAACATTTTATTTTTGTCACTGCACTGTCTTTGTATAGAGATGAATTGAATCTCCCAAAGCTACTGATTGCAATGAAGGGTGAAAATGGGGCTATGCAAGCATTTGCGCGCCTATCTTCATGGGAAGCGGCACACAAGGTGCTGGCAGAACGAGCAAAAAACGACCCGAACTACATAGAACGGGAACTTATTGATAAGACAAACAAGTTAGGAGAGGAGTTCAATGAGTGGTCGGAGCGGGAGATTTTCGAAGCTGATCTAAGTAAGAAATCCGAGCACGAACTTGTTGTGCTCTACTACGCGTTTGTGGAGAAGCAGGCGCGTATGTATGCGTACGGAATAACGCTCCCAACACTTGATTTCGGTTCCTTCGCGTACGTTGAAGGAAACCTTGAACGGATATTGAAGGCAAAGGTTCCGAGCGAGAAATACAGTGCATATTATTCCATACTTACCGAACCTATAGAAAATTCTTTCGCTCAAGACCAAGAGTTCGCCCTTCTCTCGTTGATGGATAGATATTATTCCGATCAATGGAAACAGGATGTAATATCTGGGACGACGAATCTACAACAAGAGTATCCTGAATTCTGGAAAGATCTGGCTGCCCATACGCGCACCTATGCGTGGGTGTACTACGTCTACACTGGCCCCGCGTTTACCGAGCAGAATTTCCTCGATTTCATCGTTCAGGAACTGCATGCTGATGAGCGTCCGGGGAAGAAGCTTGAGCGCCTGCAACAGAAAAGGAAAGAGACTCTCATAAGGCGTGAACAGTATATACGCGACCTTAAGTCAGACGTTCTTGAGGAAAATATCCTAAGACTCGCAGGCAAGATGGTTTGGGCAAAGCCACGCCGCAAGGATTATCAAAGCAAGTCATACTACCACCTCGAAAAGCTCCAGCGTGAGATTGGGAGACGCATTTCCGCTACGCTTGATGAAGTCCGTCATACTCCAATTAAGGATTTGGAAAAATGTTTGAATGGGGAAAAATTTAACGCAGAAAAAGCTCGTGCGATTAAAGCTCTCCACAGCGTAATACCAAAAGAGAACGATTCTATCGAACTTGTGTACGGCGATGATACACAGGATTTCCTTAAAACAGTCCGCACTGAGAAACCAGGACCGCAGGGGGAAGAAGTTCGTGGCAATACTGCGTACAAAGGGAAAGTGCAGGGCCGTGTACGGATTATTAATGCGCCGCAGGATATGGAGAAAATGCAGAAAGGGGATGTTCTAGTCTCTGTTGCCACGACACCCAGTATTGTGCCGGCGATGAAGAAAGCGGCGGCTATTGTGGCTGATGAGGGCGGACTTACGTGCCACGCCGCAATCGTATCAAGGGAACTGGAAATTCCTTGTGTTGTCGGGACGAAGTTTGCTACGCAAGTACTTAAAGACGGCGATCTCGTGGAGGTCGATGCGGACAAAGGAGTAGTGACCATCCTTGAACGCGCAAACTAAGCATGTCGAACGAATACCCAAAAGGAATTGATTGGTCCTCATATCTTGAACGCGAGCAATCCATATTCTTGGACTCTCTTTTTATTCGTCCTTATAGCGTGCTCGCTCAAAAAGCAGTTGGCTTCAGTTTCAATCATCAGTTATACATCTACGAAAATGGCATTACGACTATTCTTCGCTCTAAATCAGAGTTAGAGACTGCTAAGCAACACTTCCTTTCGAAGATGCGGTCCGACAAGGAAACTGTTCTTGCGTGGGTAGAGCGAGGTCGTAGTCAAAATGAATGGGCCGATACTATCTTAGAGACATTCAAAAAGGGACAGCAAGGGGCAGTTTCTTTTAGTGAAATCCTGCACAATTTTGAACAAACATTGTTATTTAGCACCCTAGTTCCTTTTTGGCTTTTGATGTCCGTTGAAAGAGCCTCGGACAAAGAGGGCTTGGAGGAAATAATCCGAGAAGCGGAAGCCCTGCGGAGTGAAAGTCGGTATCCAGAACTCATAGACACGGTGATTTCATTCTATTGGGAAGAGGCCATGAAACTCACAGGGCAACCGCGTACAGATATTGAATTGCTTACTGTAACAGAATTGGTTGAGCTTTTTGATGGAAAGAAGGTTGCTTTTAATCTCGTAAATAGCCGTACCAGATGCATCTTTTGGCGAGGAAGCGAGAATTTCGCAGTGTTCTCATATGACGCGACCTTACGCGAAGAGTTAAAGCCGAAGCTTGATATGGGTACTGATGTTATCAAAGGCACCATTGCTAACAAGGGACTTGCGCGCGGTACTGTCCGTATCGTAAACCTGCCCAAAGATATTTCTAAAGTAAATGAAGGAGATATTTTGGTTTCCATCAATACCAATCCGTCCTTAATGCCCGCACTTATCAAAGCCGCAGCTATCGTATCTGACGAAGGTGGAATGGGCTGTCATGCTGCCATCGTTGCGCGGGAAATGAAGAAGCCCTGTATCATCGGAACCAAATTTGCTACGAAAGTACTCAAAGACGGCGACCTTGTCGAGGTGGATGCCGATAACGGCGTGGTGCGGATATTAGAAAAGAACCATGACGTACAAGACACTTGAAAGATTTAAGGAGATTGTGGGTGATGATCCGGTTTTTACGCTTCGGATGGCGGCAGCACCGCTTTTCTTTTGTCTGCCGTGGAATATAAAAGAACACCCTATGCACACTCTGTGTATTGCGAAGGGTAGGGACGCACTTTTTGTTCTCGACGAGACAAAATATTTTGGACTTGCTACAGACAAATTCGCACAGTACTACAAGGGAGAGGTTTCGCTTGCAGACCTCGAAGAAGTCTATCTGCTCTATGAGAAGCATGTGCGCAGTCTGTATGACGAAGTAACTGATACGAATCTCACTGAGGCCACCAACGCAAGTCTCCAAGACTATGTGCGGAAGGTGTGGAACCTCTATTTTGAGCTTCAAGATACTGTCTATGTCGAGACTCTCGACTACGACAAGATACTCTCTGTTATTGGCGAAGAGCAAAAAGAAAAGTTGGATGCAATATGGGAACAGGCGACGCAATCAACTTTTGTTTCTTTCGAAGGACGTTATCTCCAGGCTCTTGTGGAGCTTGTTTCAACCCATCATGCTGATGTCGTCCGCAAGGCGAAGTTCATCTTCACCGACTATGCGTGGTCAAAAAGTGACTCAGAGATTTTAATTGCTCTCGATGAGACTAAGAGTTCGCTTGAAGAGAAGAGGCAAGAAGCTAAGCGCATGTATTCTATAGCCGAGAAGCAGAAGACAGCGCATGCGATATGGAAAGAAACGCTCGATCCTGAGTTACAGAGGATTGTCGGGTACATGCAGCTGGTAATGCGTTTACGCGATGTGCGGAAAGACCCTATCGCACAAATGCTCGCGATTATGACGGAGATTGCTCCTCTCATGTTGGAGCGTGTTGGGATAGATCGCCGAGCTGCGCCATTTGTCCTCATCCACGAATATATGAAGGGCGTTGAATACTTGCAAGGCATCCGGGATGATGTTGAAGCTCGCGAAAATGGATGTTCGTACCTAGCATACCCAGATGAGTCTTTCTCGTGTGAGGTAGAGCACTGCGACTTCACAGATGCGATGGCGCAGTTTGAAGCGTGGACTAAACCCGAACTGCATGACTCGCAGGAGCTCAGGGGACAGGCCGCTTGTCGCGGGCTTGTGCGTGGTGTCGTGCGCGTCGTGTCTGACCCGCGTGACGATAGAGGGTTCCAGCAGGGCGATATTCTCGTTACCAGCATGACTCGTCCGGAATTTGTGCCCATCATGAAGCGTGCCGGAGCGGTTGTTACAAACGAGGGAGGTATTACGTGTCATGCTGCTATTGTCTCTCGCGAACTGGGAATTCCATGTATCATCGGCACCAAAATCGCCACACAAGTACTCAAGGATGGTGATATTGTAGAGGTAGATGCCGATAGGGGCGTGGTGACCATTATTACGAGAGCAACATAATCCCCATAATTATGAGCGAGTGGCCAAAACAAGAAAATAAACTGGAACAAATGCCTGAGGTGGTACTCCACTTCATGCGCCACTCTACTAAGGAGAAGGCGCCGGAGAAAGAGGACAAGGATGTCCTCTTGAGTGCGCCAGGGCGAGAGCTCGCCGCAGGAAAGTTCGAGGAGCCAATGGACATGCGCTTCGCGCACACGATGGGATCTCCTCGTGTCCGCACCCACGAAACTGTCGCAGTCGCTGCGACGAAAAACCCTGAAGCGAATCCAGAAGATCTTGGGATAGGCAAGATGCGTATCACAGAAAAACTTGACTTCATCCTCGACGAGAAGAGTCAGTACGGAGCTAAGTTCCACGAGGTGTTTAACGCAGGGACGGCATTGCCGTGGCTTATCAATGAGAGTGACCAGCTTGCCAAGGAAACGGGGGACACCTACCAGAGTACCTACTCCCGTATGGCGGGAAATATTGCGGGTCTGATTTATAAGACGTATCTTGCTGCCTCGCGTGGCGCTAAGATCCTCGAGCAAAGCCAAAATGAGGGAAACGAGACAAATAACTTCGAGCGTATTCTCGGGACCCACGGCACGCTTCCAGAATCGTTCCTTCTAAAACTCGTCGATAAAATGCACGGCGCAGAGGCTCGAGACAAGCTCCTCAAGACAATAGGCACGGGGTTTGGGGTCACCGAGGGATTTGATGTCAAACTCTCAAAAAAAGATGGGCAGGAGCAGATTCGCATTACTTACAAAAAGGGAGAATATACGTTTGACGAGATTGTGCCAGCGACGACTCTCGAAGAGATAATCAAAGAAGGGGAGGCGTAGTAACAAAAAGTTAAAACCCCCGCTTGTACTCAAGCGGGGGTTTTGGTTTTCTACTTCGACTTCGGGTTATCCTTCCTCCAAGGCACCCTGTTTAAGATAGAACTGCGTTTTTTACTGCACGATGCCGTTCGGTCCGATCTTCAACGGTCTGTGACCGTTGGTAATCAGGATGCCGTGCGCTTCGGGCAGGACGATCTGGCGGTAGTAGTCGCGACCTGACAGGTCGTACGCCATTGCCACACAGTTCGACACCCACGCGTGCGACACGACCAGGATCTGACCGTTGACGCCGAGATCTTCGAAAGCCTGGACGGCATCCCGGATGCGATTGCGCTCGAACTGCAACAGGTCTTGACGATGCTTCTCGCGGTTGTCGTGTTCACTGTTGTAGTACAGCATCATGTTCGCATCGAACGGGATGTCCTTCACTGACTCGTCCATCTCGGACCACTGGTACAGACCGTCTGTCATGATGGTCGGGATGTCCTTGATGCCCATGACTTCGAGGAAGATTCCGGCGCTTTCCTGGGCACGAGCTGCCGAGGACACGATCAGGGCTTCGGGTCTGAAGTTCAGGCTGCTGTCTTGCATGAAGATCCCCGTGTCGCGAACTATGTCTTTGCCTGCATCCGTCAGGCGACGAGCTGCATCTGCTTCCCGGGTGTGGTCGGCAGCCGGGTTGGTTTTGCCGTGGCGCAGGGAGAACATGGATACGGGTTTCTGTGTTGCATGGGGCATTTTGACCTCCTAGCGGGTCGTTGTTGTGGGTTGGGGAGGATAACAAGGTACTGAATTACCCTCTATATTCACTATAGCATAGTTTCTTATAAAATGCAAGCTTTTTCGTGGGTCGCGATTTTAACCAGTAAACACAAGGGTGAAGCTGTGGTATCTTCTTAGGTATGACTATTGCGGAGGTGCGCAGGCGATATTTAGACTTTTTTGCCAAGCGGGGGCACGCGGTGATACCGTCGGCGCCTATCGTACCCGAAAACGATCCGACGACACTCTTTACGAGTAGTGGGATGCAACCGTTGGTGCCGTACCTGCTTGGCGAGGTACACCCGGAGGGTGCGCGGTTGGTCAATTCGCAGATGTCGTTTCGTGCAGGAGACATTGAGGAGGTGGGAGACAATCGCCACACCACCTTCTTCGAGATGCTTGGCAACTGGTCGCTCGGCGATTATTTTAAGAAGGAACAATTGCCGTGGGTATATGAATTTCTCACCACCGAGCTCAAACTTCCTAAAGAACGTTTGTGGGTTACCTGCTTTGCGGGCGATGAGAATTTTGGCTTGCCCAAAGACATTGAGTCTGCGGAGCTCTGGAAGGGGATTGGTATGCCCGAGGACCACATATCTTTCTATGATGCGAAGAAGAACTGGTGGAGTCGCTCCGGTACCCCAGACAAGATGCCGGCGGGAGAGCCTGGAGGACCAGATTCTGAAATTTTCTACGACTTCGGCACGCCACACGACGCGTCTTTTGGAGAAACGTGCCACCCTAATTGCGACTGCGGACGCTTTATGGAAATCGGCAATTCGGTGTTTATGGAATATGTGAAAGGCGCTGATGGCGCGTTCGAGAAATTGCCGAAGCAGAATGTGGACTTCGGTGGCGGACTTGAGCGCTTGACTGCAGCGACGCGTGACAATCCGGATGTCTTCCTCAATGACGTCTTCGATACGGCGCGTGCGGTGCTTGAAGCGCGTTCGGGCAAGCAGTATGGCGACACGGGTGCGACACGCTCGTTCCGCATTGTCCTCGACCACCTACGCGCGGCAACATTTTTTATTGCCTCTGGTATTCACCCCGGGAATAGCGAACAGGGATACATTCTTCGCCGGCTTATCCGCCGAGCAATACGCGAGGCAGACCGCCTGGGCATCCAGGGCGCGGTGCTTGCCGAAGTGTCAGAAGGATATGCAGAAGCATACCGAGAACACTACCCCTTTGTCTTTTCCGCACGCGAGACCATCCGCGAGGAGCTCGGCAAAGAGGAGGAACAGTTCCGCAAAACGCTTGCCTATGGCTTGCGCGAGTTTGAGAAGATGATCCCTACTGATGCCCACTTCCCACACGGGGGCGACACTTCAGACGAATACGAGGCACCAGAGCTTCCTGTTGACGTCGCCTTCACCCTCTTTACCACCTACGGATTCCCCGTAGAGCTCACCGAGGAGCTTGGTAAAGAGAGAGGGCTCACGCTCGACCGAAAGGCGTATGAGGAGGCTATGGACGCACATCAAAAGCTCTCGCGCGCAGGGGCGGCACAGAAGTTTGCAGGCGGGCTCGCTGACCACTCGGAACAGACGGTCAAGTACCACACGGCGCACCACATCCTACTCAAGGCACTTCAGATGGTTCTCGGCAACGATGTGCACCAGCGCGGAAGCAACATCACGAGCGAGCGTTTGCGCATCGACTTCTCGTACGGACAGAAGATGACTGATGAACAGAAGAAGGAGGTGGAAAGAATTGTGAACGAGAAGATTGCGGAAGCTATTCCGGTCATTCGTACCGATATGCCGAAAGCAGAGGCAGAGAAGCTGGGCGCCGAACACGAGTTCGGCGCGACGTATCCCGACACCGTGTCTGTGTATTCTGTCGGCGCGCTCGACAACGCCTTCTCCATAGAGTTCTGTGGTGGCCCGCACGTCGCAAACACCGCAGACATTGGTGCGGGTGGAAAAGTCTTTAAGATTCTCAAAGAAGAGGCTTCTTCCGCCGGCATCCGCCGCATCAAAGCTGTTGTTGAATAAGGGCCCTTGCACTCTTTGAAGTGCTATACTAAATGCATGCGAAAACTTGATGATATTATCCCGCCTTCACGGCGACGAGAGAGTGAGCCAATGCGCCAGTCTTCAGATAATGTAAAAGAAGAAGTCACCGTAGAGCGACGCTCCCACCTCCCCACATTCTTGGCAATTATTATTGTTCTTGTGAGTTCTATAGGCGGACTCTTCTATTTTTCCTCAAGCAAAGTCAAGGTAACACCAGCAACTCTCTCTGTTGCCGTGCAAGACTCCTTCACCGCAACTCATATGACAGGCGCTCTGCCTTATGAGATCCTACCAGCAGAAAAATTTGCCTCACAAAATGTGAAGAGTACCGGAACCAAAGAAGTTACGTCTTTTGCTTCGGGAACTATTACCATCTACAACACGCAGTCAAAGTCACAACGCCTTATCGAGAAAACTCGGTTTGAGACACCCACAGGGCTTATTTTCCGTGTACGTACCGCGATAACCATCCCTGCAGGGAGTGTGGCGAAGCCTGGGAGCATAACAGCGACAGTATATGCTGATAAGGCCGGTGATCTATACAACATAGACTCAACCTCATTTAGCGTTCCTGGATTTGCAGGGACTCCTCAAGCGAAGCAGGTGTACGCAAAGTCAACCTCTGCGATGACCGGAGGGGCCTCTGGGACTGTCCCTGTAGTAAGCCCAACCCTTGAAAAGGAGACTAGAGAAGTTCTTATACAAGCACTCGAACGAGATCTTCGCAGTAGTGTGTACAACTCAATCCCAGAAGGATATGTTCTTGTGCCAGGATCTATTGTGTTCTCGTATAGCGAACTCCCAACAGCACCAGCTTCTGGAGAAATGGTTGAAGTGAGAGAGCGTGGGGTTGCCACAGCAGTTGTACTCCAGAATGTTGCTCTTGCGAAAGCAATAGCCAGCTCAAGTGCGAGCTTCGAATATCAAGACGAGCCGTTATCAATCTCATCAGTGGAGAGTCTTACGCTAATAGCATCTTCTGATCTTCCTGATGCTGACGCAGAGAGCTTCACATTCAGCTTGAGTGGGACAGTGCCAATGGTCTATACAATAGATCCAACAAGGATCTCAGCAGCTATTAGCGGAAAGAGTCGTCTTGAGGCGAAGACAGTGCTTTTGAATTATCCAGAAGTTGACCAGGCGTTTATAACACTACGCCCATTCTGGAGAAAGACCTTGCCAGAGGATCCGGCTGAAATTAGCGTGTCAATAGATAGCTTATGAACAGCGTTATTGACGGTTTTGCGGGCTCCTGCTACAGTGAGTAAGTACCTGCACAAGGAATGACGTGTAAATGAAAGAAGAGATACAAACTACAAACGGTACGGTTGAAGAAGTACTGCCGAATTCCCTTTTCCGCATCCGACTCGCTGATGATGAAAAAGGAGAAGAGGGTAAGACTATTCTCGCCTACCTTGCAGGAAAGATGCGTTTACACCGAATTCGTGTGCTGATGGGGGATCAGGTTGAGATGGTGCTTGATCCGTATGGTGGCCGCGCAAGGATTGTGCGCAGATTAACATAAATTATTTAACTTGTTTTATTCACGATGAAAGTCAGGGCGTCTATCAAAGTACAAGAACCAGGGGATCAGCTCGTCCGTCGCGGCGGGCGTTTGTACCGTATAAATAAAAAAAAGCCTCGTCGTAAAGCTCGCCAAGGATAATTAATTTTTCTATATACTCTTATGCGTATCGCTGGTGTTACCATTATAGACAATAAACAACTCGCGTACTCTCTTCCGCTCATCTTCGGAGTTGGCCCCACGCGTGCACGACAAATTTTGAAAGAGGCAGGTGTTGATCCGCGCAAGAAGGGCACCGAGATCACGGCTGAAGAAGAGCAGAAGATACGCTCTCTCACAGAGGCGTTTACTATTGAAGGCGAGCTTCGTCGCGAAATAAGTCAGAATATTAAACGCCTCAAAGACATTCGTTCTGTGCGTGGCGACCGACACTCTCGCGGACTCCCTGTTCGTGGTCAGCGCACCAAGACCAATTCTCGCACGCGCCGTGGGAACGTGAGGAAGACGATGACCTCGGGCCGCCGTACGCTCGAGAAGACATAATCCAATTTTAATAATTTCCTATGGGTAAAAAAAGAATCATCAAGAAGAGCGGCAGAGGCATGGATCAGGGCCGTAAGGAGCGTGCTATGGCTAAGACGACTAAGCGCGTACTCGAGAAGGGCGTTCTCCATGTCGAAGCGACCTTCAACAACACAAAGGCGACACTTACTGATGAGAAAGGCAATGCAGTTTTGTCGTCAAGCGCTGGCGCACTTGGTTTTGCTGGTGCGCGAAAGTCTACTCCGTATGCAGCAGCGAAGGTTGGTGAATTTATTGGTGAAAAGGGGATGATGATTGGCCTTAAGGAGGCAAGCGTGATTATCCGTGGTGTAGGCGCCGGAAGAGAGTCTGTGCTCCGCGCCTTCTCTGGGAAGGGTGTGCAGATCCGCTCTATTAAGGACATGACACCGATTCCTCACAATGGCCCACGTCCGCCAAAGCCACGTCGCGTATAGTACTCAATCTTCTATATATACTTTATGAAAACAGGACCACGATACAAAATAGCAAAACGACTCGGTGTAACCGTCTTTGAGAAGGCGCAGACACAAAAATTCGCACGCTCTGCTGAACGTAGCGCAAAGAATAAGAAACGTAGTGGACGAGGACGTCAGAGCGAGTTCGGTAAACAAATGCTTGAGAAGCAGAAGGTGCGCATTACGTACGGACTCACGGAGCGTCAGTTCCGTTCCTACGTACACAAAGCGCTTGAGGTGCCAAGCGCTAAGCCAGCAGATCGCTTACACGAGCTACTAGAGCTCCGTCTCGACAACGTTATCTGGCGCATGGGCCTTACCCCTACTCGTCGCGGTGCACGACAGATGGTTGCACACGGTCACGTACTTATTGGCGATAAAAAAATGCGCGTTCCTTCTTACATCGTCTCTGTAGGAGACGTGATCTCCATTCGCGAGGGCTCGAAGGAGCACGGCACACTTGTCGGCTTCGCAGAGCGCCTTGCAGACCGAACCCTTCCTTCGTGGCTTTCGTGGGATGCGAAGACAATGAAGGGTTCGGTCAATAGCCGACCTACCACGTCATCAGCAGACCCTGCTGGTGATATGGTTTCTGTTCTCTCG
This sequence comes from uncultured Candidatus Saccharibacteria bacterium, assembly GCA_964349035.1. GTDB lineage: Bacteria > Patescibacteriota > Minisyncoccia > Phycocordibacterales > Phycocordibacteraceae > C7867-001. The sequence continues at coordinate 4,106 of CAYGEV010000004.1, read as the reverse complement.
TTCTACACGAGATAGTTATTTATATTATTTATTGGTAATTACGATTGCGTTATGGAATACCACATTACTCTTCCCAGCAAGCCACGTGTAGTCTCTGAAGAGGAGACACAGGGCGTATATGAGATTGATTCACTCTACCCGGGCTATGGTCACACACTTGGTAACTCGCTTCGTCGCATCATCTTGTCTTCTCTTCCTGGTGCCTCTATTACTCAAGTAAAGATCGAAGGTGCTCCTCACGAATTTGCAACAATAGAGGGAGCACGTGAGACGGTTATGGAGATTCTTTTGAATCTTAAGAGAATCCACTTCATGCTCCACGGCAATGAACCGATTACCATCTCACTTTCAAAGAAAGGAGCGGGAGAAGTAACTGCAAAAGATTTCAAGCTACCAAGTCAGGTTGAGATTAAGAATCCTGACCAACACATTGCGGATCTCTCTGGAAAATCTGCACTCGATATGGAGGTAACTATTGAGCGTGGACTCGGTTACGTTTCTCGCGAAGTTCTTACGAAGGACAAGGTAGATATCGGCACTATTGCGCTTGACGCGACATTCACTCCTATTCGTCGCGTAAACTACGATGTTGAGAATATGCGTGTTGGAGATCGTACTGACTTCAATCGCCTTCGCATTCTTATTGAGACAAACGGTACTATCTCACCACGTACTGCGCTCGAACAGTCTATTGAGATGATGATTCATCAACTTAAATCGATTGTCGGCTTTCAGGAGGGTTCTGTTCTTGAAGCAGAGAGCGCTTCTGGTAAATCAGAGAGCTCTGACGCACTCAAAGTAAAGCTCGCTGACCTTGGTCTCTCGGCGCGTATCACCGGAGCACTTGAGGACGCTGGGATTAAGAGTGCTGCCGGACTTGCACGCAAGTCTGCGAGCGCACTTAAAGAGCTTGATGGGATAGGCGACAAAGCAGTAGAAGAGATTTCTGAAGCGCTCGCTGGCTTCGGTCTCACCCTCAAGAGTGAGTAATACACGTATATGGCATTCACTAAAAAAGCTAAGACATTCAGTCGCCCAGCTGGGCAACGCAGACAGCTTCTTCGTTCTCTTGCTCGCTCGCTTGTGATAGAAGAGCGGATCTCTACTACAGAAGCGAAGGCAAAGGCGTTGCGTCCATTTGTAGAGCGTCTAGTTACGTATGGAAAGTCAGGCACGCTCGCAAGTCGCCGTCTAGCTATCACAGCACTTCACGACGAAGCTGCTGTTAAGAAGCTTTTCAGCACAATCGCTCCTCGCTACGCAACACGCGCTGGCGGCTACACTCGTGTAGTCAAGCGTACTAAGAGAGGAACGAATGACGCTCGTAAGCTTGCGTATATCGCTTTTGTCTAGTATTCATACCTATATGAAAAAGCCTATTAAGATAGAGCCAACAGCCCACATTATAGACGCGACTGATCGTACGCTAGGACGAGTTTGTAGTGAGGCGGCACACGCGCTTCTCGGCAAGCGCTCAGTGCACTTCGTCAAGAATCAAGCGCTTCCTGTCACAGTTACGATTACTAACGCAAGCAAGATGCATCTACCAGCAAGTCGTACAGAGGGTAAGATCTACACACGCTATACGGGACACCCAGGTGGCCTCTATAAGACAAGCATGAAAGAGATGATTACAAAGAAGGGTATCGCAGAGGTAGTGAAGAAGACTGTGGACGGTATGATCCCTAGAAACAAGCTTCGCGCACCACGCATGAAGAATCTTATTGTTACTGAATAATTTGTATGACTAAAACCTTTATCACTGCAGTCGGGCGCCGCAAGACCTCTATCGCGAGCGTGCGTATCACTACTGCTCCGAAAAATTCGCTTGTTGTGAACGGCAAGAGCCCAAAGGACTACTTCAAGACCGACGAGCGCGCTCGCACTGCAGAAGAGGCGTTTCTTAAGGCAGAGGCGACAGAAAACTACGCAGTAACAGCACATGTGTCTGGTGGTGGAGTTGCAGCTCAAGCAGATGCGGTGCGCCACGCTATCAGCCGTGCAATCTCGAAGGCAGAACCTAAGACGCGTGCCGTACTTAAGAGCGCGAAGTTCCTCAAGCGCGATCCACGCGCAAAGGAGCGCAAGAAGCCAGGCCTCGTCAAAGCCCGCAAGGCCAAGCAGTGGTCGAAGCGCTAAGCTTCTCCCTCATATACTCGCAAAACCGCCCGCAAGGGCGGTTTTGCTTTGGTATACTAAATAGTGAGTATGCTCCTGAAGTTCACCATACATTGCCAAGTTAGATTACTGGAGCGTGTATTAAACGTTGAGCATATCAAACAAGCAATACGTAGCCCTGACAAGAAAAAGGAGCAAGAGGAGGGGAAATATAAAGTTTGGAAGCAGGTTGGAACCAAACAAATAGTGGTGGTATACTGCAATGAAGGGTTTAGGGATCGCAAAAACGAATACATCGTAATAACGGCCTACTACATATGAAAATCACCTACGACAAAATTGCTGACGCTGCATACATGGTCTTGCGTAAAGGCAAGGTCTCTAAGACTGTGGAAATGAGCAGCAACGTGATTATTGACCTCGACAAGAAAGGGAATCTTCTTGGCATCGAGATGTTGGAAGCTTCTTCTCAGCTTTCTAAACAAAGTATCAAAAACGGCATCTCGAATGGTGTCCCTGTCCATCTAATCTCAAAAGCTCCTGCGCTCGCATAATTAACCTCTGTCTAATGACCTGGCAAACAATATTTTCTGGACTTACAGCACTGGCCGCTGTCGTTACTGCAATTGCTGCAATTTTAATTGGTATAAGACAAACTTCAATCAGTGAGCTCCAGAATTATGCTGAGATTTTTGTACAACCAAACAAGAATCCAATTACACATGAACCTGACCCTTCTCTGGTTCTTGTAAAGAACGCAAGTTCTTTTCCAATATACCTCATAAGATTCACTCTGAACGGCGTAATATCTGACTTGAATTTCAGTGCCGTACAAAATAATCCAGACAGTTGGTATAGAATACCTATTCCAAAATCCGCACAAGACTCTGGGAAATTTACTCTAACAATAGAGTTTGAAGATTATGGAGGAAAGGAATATGTATCAGTGGTAGATGGAGTCTTGTCTGGACAGAGCTGGTCTGTCAATACAACAAAACGCACTCCTAAATAATTTTGACTATCGAGTTCATTTCAGGCATAGTAGAGGAGTATGGAATGGAAAGGTGATGATATAGACGAAGCAGATGTTGTGGAACCCGAGGAGGGAGGCGACGATGCTGTCGCGAAGGTGAAGAAGCTCAAAGAGGAGATAGCGGGGCTACGCAAAGAGAAGCAAGAATATATGGACGGCTGGCAGAGAGCCAAAGCTGACTATGTAAACCTCTTGAAGCGTTTTGAAACAGAGACTAAGTCTGCGAAGCAGATGGGGCTCTTGAAGGCAGTCGAAGCAATTCTTCCAGCTTATGACGCCCTGGAACGCTCTAAAGAGCATGGAGAGATACCCGAGGGCTTCGCGGGGATTACCAAACAGCTTGAGAGCGCTTTCACTGGTTTTGGGCTCGTGCCGCTTGGAGAAGTTGGCGAAGCGTTTAACCCAGCGTATCATGAGGCATTCGGGCAAGACCCTGTCGCAGAGAAAGAGAAGGACGACACGGTCACCGCGATTCTTGAGAAGGGGTGGAAGATAGGGGAGGAAGTTATTCGCCCAGCAAAGGTGCGTGTGGGGCAGTTTGGGTAGTCGGCTCGGAATATACGGGGAAGGAAGCGCTAGCCGCTAGGCAAATTCAACATCCTTCCCCGCATACACCTTCGCCTTCTTGCACAAAAAGAAGCGTTTTCGTAAAATTAAAAAGTAATTAATAAAAAATAATATGGCAAAAATTCTTGGTATTGACCTAGGTACGACAAATTCCGCGATGGCGATCGTCGAGGGAGGCGAGCCACGCGTACTTGAGAATGCTGAAGGCGCGCGCACGACGCCTTCTATTGTTGCCACCTCGAAGAGTGGCGAGCGCATCGTGGGTACACTCGCGAAGCGTCAGTCGGTGACGAACCCGCTGAACACCATTTTCCAAATCAAGCGCTTTATCGGGCACTCGTTCGACGAGGCGGCGGTGCAGGCAGATAAGAAGGTGGTGCCCTTTGAG
>CAYGEV010000003.1:0-22679 GCA_964349035.1 uncultured Candidatus Saccharibacteria bacterium | reverse complement strand
GCAAGGCGTCAGCTGGCGAGTAAGTCGTTCATTGAAAACAGACCTGGTGCTGGATGCGTTGGAACAGGCGCTGTGGTCACGCGGCAAGCCGAAAGAAGTGATCCACCACAGCGACCGGGGTAGTCAGTACCTGTCGATCCGGTACACAGAACGCCTGGCTGAAGCAGGAATCAATGCGTCCGTCGGTAGTGTTGGAGATTCTTACGACAACGCGCTGGCCGAAACAATCAACGGCGTGTACAAGACCGAAGTGATTCATCGACAAGGTCCCTGGCGCTATCCTGACGCAGTGGAGTATGCAACCCTGGAGTGGGTAGAATGGTTTAACCACCGACGATTGTTGGAACCGATAGACAACATTCCACCGGTGGAGTTTGAACAGCGTTACTATCAACAACTGGACGAGTCAGCCATGGCGGCCTGACTCACACAACGGAGCCTCCGGAGAACCCGGGGCGATTCAGAATTCCGTACTAAATATGCTATTGAGTTTAAATCACCTCCTAAGGACAATTTACACCTCTTTCCTTTTGTATGACTAGCTGTACCCTAGCTGGATGGTGCAACTCACTAAGGAGCAAATCGAAGAGTTTCGGGAGGCGTATAAGCTCGACTTCGGTGAAGAGATTCCCTATGAGGAAGCGGTGGAAGTATATACGAACCTCGTTAACCTGGCGCTGAAGATCTACCGGCCTTGCCCGGGCGAATTGGAGGAGCTGGCGGTGGAAGAAGTTGCTCGAAAGAAGAAAGAGAAGTAATCGCCTCCATAATTTCCTTGAGTACTTCGCTATCCTCAGACCAATCAGTTCGAACCTTGTCTACTTCTGCCCGCATTGTATGAAAGAGTCTAAAATGAAGAGAAAGAAAGTTGTGGTTATCGGCGGAGGGACGGGTTCTTTTACCATCCTCTCGGGGCTCAAGCATCACCCCTTTGATCTCACCGCGATAGTCACCATGGCAGACGATGGTGGCTCCACCGGGCGCCTTCGCGACGAGTTTGGCGTCCTTCCACCAGGAGACTTGCGCCAGTGTCTCGTGGCGCTCTCTCCGGCGGACCACGTCATGCGCAAGCTCTTCACACACCGCTACGCGAAGGGCGAGCTCGCGGGCCATAATTTCGGCAATATCTTTATATCGACGCTTGAACAGGTGACCGGCTCGCTCGACAAGGCGCTTGACCTCGCGGGAGAGATTCTCAATATCCGTGGGCGCGTACTGCCCGTGACACTCTCCAAAGTCGAGCTCGTGACGGAATTGAAAAATGGGAAAACGCCTCATGGTGAATCCGCGCTTGCTGAGTATCAGCTTGTCTCACGCTTCGGTATTAAACGCATGGCGCTCTCACCAAGAGCGAAGGCGAATCCGAAGGCGCTTCGCGCCCTTGCCGAGGCAGATGTGATAATTGTGGGTCCAGGGAATCTCTATGGATCTCTTATTCCAAACTTTCTCGTGGAGGGTATCGGGAAGGCGTTCAGTAAGTCGAAAGCGCAGAGGCTGTACGTGGCAAACTTGATGAACAAGCACGGACACACTGACGACTTTGTGGTATCCGACTACGTGCATGCGCTAGAAAAGGTTATCGGAAAGAGGGGAGTATTTGATGCTGTGATCTACAATACAAAACAGCCAGCGCGCGCACTGCTCCGCAAATATGCCGACGAGGGAGAACCGGTGCTTTGTAGTGAGGTATGCAGGAAAGAAAGTTTCAAGCTCGTCGGCGAGAGGCTGATTGCAGAGACGATAACAAAGCCCCATAAGGGGGACACTCTACTACGTCGTACGCTTATTCGCCACGATCCAGGCAAGCTAGCACGAGTTATCACTAAGCTGGTAGGGTAGTGGTATGGCGCCCCCGGCGCCGGGCTTCATCGTTTTTTAATCCAGAGGTAAATGTCTTCGAGCGCTTTCACGCCATCGCCGGCGGCGATATTGTTCTGATGATACAACTCATCCGTACAGTCCCCAGCAGCCCAAACACCCTCGACGCTCGTTTTCTGATCGCGAGGATTCGCTTTGATACGCTTCACCGCATCCATCTCGAGGAACCCTTCTGCAAACTGTGTGTTCGGAATCACCCCTGCTTCAACGAAGATACCGGTCACCGCAAGCTCATTTATTTCACCTGTATTCTTGTCTTTGTATTTGAGCCCCGAGACAAAAGCATCGCCGAGCACCTCCACTGGCTCGGTGTTGGCGAGGACACGCATGTGTGGATACGCAGAAACTTTCTCGACGGTCACCGCATCTGCTTTAAAAGTGGAGTGGCGGTGGAGGAGTGTTACTGACTTCGCATAGGCAAGGAGCTGTGCGGCGGTCTCGAAGCCAGCGTTCCCTCCACCAATTACCGCGACGTCCTGCCCATCGAAGAGCGGTCCGTCGCACGATGCGCAGTACGTAACGCCTTTGTTTTCAAATTTGTCGGCACCCGGCACATCGAGCTTACGGCGCCCTGCTCCTGTGGCGACCAGTACCGCCTTTGCAGAGTGGGTGACGCCATTTTCTAAGGTGACCGTGAAGACCTCTCCTTCTTTTGTGAGTTTGATCACGCGCTCTCCGAGCACGAGCGTCACGACGTCCTTCTTAAGCGCCTCAAGATGTTCTTTAAACGACTTCGCTAGGTCAGCACCGCTAATCTTAGGCGTACCGATCCAGTTCTCAATACCTTCTGATACGACTGATTGTCCTCCTATTTCTTCAGAAATCAAAATAGTTTTCAACTGCTTGCGCGCCGCGTATACCCCCGCCGCTACTCCCGCAGGCCCGCCACCGATGATAATAAGATCGTGCATGTATTTATTCTAGCGCATTTCGTGTCCAAACAAAAATGAGTCGCGCTCCGGGCCGCTAGGCCAAGTCTTACTACTCATTTTTGTTCGCCCACGAATGCTTATTTCTTGTGACGACGCAGGAATTCTGGAATAGCTCCCCAGGCGCTATCGTCTTCTGGTGCAAGTGGTATATTTTCGCGTTTATGTGGGACAGCAGTAACAACAGGCTCTTTATCTATACCAGACACCTCTCCTTTCTTATTAGAAACCTCTTTCGTGTCCTGTTTTGTTGTGGAAGACTCATCAAGTGGCTTAACAACTTCGTTGTAAATACGCCCGCGCTCCTCCTCGCGTTTTTCAGTTGACATTGAGAAGAGTGATCGTTCGAAAAGGCTTGACGGGATAGAGGAGTGCGCTGGGCTTTCAGGGAATCCTGTTGCAATAACGATAATTCGTACTTGACCTTTCTTGAGCTTTTCGTCACGCATAATACCGAAGATAATGGTCGCATTCTTGTCGACCGACTCATTGATAACCTTTGCTGCTTCCTGTACTTCAAGGATATTGAGGTCGTCGGCGCCAGCAACAACGAAGAGAACGCCCTTTGCTCCACTAATCGATACATCAAGAAGAGGGGAGTTAACTGCCTTTTGAGCTGCTTCGCGAGCGCGACCCTCGCCATCAGCAATGCCGATACCCATCAAAGCTGGGCCGGCGTTCTCCATAATCTTCTTAATATCGTTGAAGTCAGTATTGATATCGCCTGGGGTATTGATAATGTCAGAAACACCTTCTACTGCCTGGCAGAGAATCTGGTCGCACATTGCGAACGCGCTCTTTGCAGAAGTGTTGGTATCTGCAATAGCAAGGAGCTTATCGTTGGGAATAACGATAAACGCATCCACCTCTTTCTTCAACTCATCGAGCCCTCTATCGGCGAGATCCTTGCGATGAGCACCTTCGAAAGAGAATGGTTTGGTCACGACTGCGACCACAAGAGCACCAACTTCTTTTGCGATCTTCGCAACGATGGCGGAAGCGCCAGTACCTGTCCCACCCCCCATACCGCAGGTGATAAAGACCATATCGCTTCCAGAAAGTGCTTCCTGAAGCTCCTGTCGTGTCTCTTCTGCTGCACGGCGACCAAGCTCTGGGTTCATACCTGTACCGAGTCCTCGTGTGAGATTCTTGCCGATATGAATCTTCTTTTTAGCAAGAGAGCGGAGAAGGTCTTGTGAGTCAGAGTTTACGGCAATAAATTCGACATCACGAACCTTCGAATTGATCATGTGGTTGACGGCGTTCTTCCCAGAGCCACCAACACCAACGACACGAATACGTGCAAATGTCTTAATCTCTGGTTCAACGCGTTTTGCCATAAGGAATGCTCTTAGTGTAGCAGAACTGCACAATATGCAAATATTGACAATTTTCTATTTAAGGTAGGAATTGTGAAAGAAATTTTTGAATACTTGCGCTAATTCCACGTTGAGGAGCACTTGTATCGCCAGTGAGTCCCCAGAGTGCGAGCCCATAAGCGACTGCCCATGTCGCATCACGTATTTTAGTGTCAGGAGCAATGTGAAATTCTGCGAGACGCGCAGGAAGTTTGAGTACATTTTTTGCTATATCTGTAATCGAGGTTGTCCCAGCGCCTCCTCCAGAAATAATTATGCCTGCCGGGAGAGGGCCACGACGGCCAAGTGACTTCAAATGTTTCTCTATAAGTCCGAACATAGTACTTACGCGCGCAAGCACCACGTCATCAACCTTTTTTCTTGGATACATTTGCCCGGAGAGTCTACCAAGCTTTACTCGCTCTGCTTCCTCCAATGAGATGCGGAACTTGAGTGCAATATCTTCGGTAATATGACTTGAGCCGGTAGGGAACACCTTAAGTGAGATAGGAATACCCTCATCATAGACGACGATAGAGATAGTCTCTGCGCCGATGTTTGCAAGGACACACCCCTTCATCTTCTGGTCTCCCTCAAGAAGCACATAGGAGCCAGCAAGAGGGGACGCCATCTGGTCGACAACCTCAATATCTGACTCTTCAACGGCTCTTTGTAATTCTTCCCCGTGTTGAGCGAGATGTGTGATAAAGAGATAATCTACCTCTAAGCGCACCCCCTTCATCCCGAGTGGATTGCCAAGCACTTTCATTCCGTCGACACGATATTCAAGCGGAATGCTGTGGAGCACATTCTTATTTAGAAACCCGGGAGCCGCTGCTTCGCGAGCTGACTTTTCGGCGCGCTCAAGGTCGAGCGCCGTTATTTCTTGGTCGGCGCGTGAGATAATAGCACTCCCACTCGCTCTCGACTCATCAAGTGAAATGCCACCCACAGCAAGAAACGCTGATTGTATCTGTATCCTCGCTGCGGCTTCTGCCTCTCTCTTCGCTCTCACAATACTCGCTGTCACCTCTTCCTTATTGACCACATAGCCATGACGAAGCCCCTTTGAATCGGAGAGCCCGCTTCCAAGAATACGAAGCACGCGTACCCCGCGCGTATCAAAGCTCTCTTCAACGACGACGACCTTTATTTGATGCGTCCCGATGTCGATGCCGGTTGCTATTCTTCGCGCCATAAGAAAGTGGAGCGAATCTCGCCAAAAGTTTCTGTTCCCACATCTCCATCGTACCACCATGTCGCCACCCCTTTATATGAAGTAACCCGTGGATAAATAGAAAAACAATAAATCTACTTGGTGACATGTCATAACTACCTGCCTGCTTAACTACCTCACTGGGGCAGATAATAATTTCTCCACGATTCTCACCAACAACGTACGAGAGTACATTTGGAACATATGTTTTGTTGCGCACGTCTTGATTGATCTTTTTCGCTTTCGTAGGACCTACAAACGCCAATGAAATATCCCACTTAGGCAACACGTCTTTTGAAATCGCCGCAAACAGCGAACGCGGCGGGATGGTCCGTCGCGTCTCGTTATGTATCTCAAGCACTGACATTCGAACTAGCGCTTACGCGCTTCGCGCTTTGCTGTCGGGTCGATTTTACCTAGCTTCACAAGCTGGTTGTAGTTCTCTCGGCGTACCTTGGAGATTAGTGCACGCTTATGGCCAACATTTTTAGACTTAGTGCGTTTCCAGTAGCGGTTATTACGTACCTCACGCACGATACCAAGCCCCTGCGCGCGACGGGTAAAACGGCGAATAAGCGCAGGCGCGCTTTCGTTCTTTCCACGTCTTACTTCTACTCTTGTTCCTGCAACCATTATGTGACGGAGTGTAGCACAATGCCCATTCTCTTGTCCAACACTACGCAAATGCTTTGAGGCGGTTGATTATGTCAGAGAGTGGAAGTATGGTCTCCTGTCTTGTTTCCTGGTCACGAAGTATCACTGATTTTTCAATAGCTTCTTTACGCCCCATAATAAGCACATATGGACTCTCGCGTCGCTCGGCGAGGAAGAGCTGTTCGGAAAGTGATTCTGTTCCGATATTTTGGGTGAGCGGGATACGCGCTTTCCTAAATTCCTCTGCTAGTCGGATAGAAATACGCTTTGCTTCGTCTCCGATATGTACGAAACAAAATCTATGTTTCTGAGGTTTTACTTTAACAGTGGCGACGCCTTCTCCTACTATTTGGAGTACTGCGCCAGCGGCGAAGGACGGAATGCCAGGGAAAAAATGTTTTGCAAGATCATTGTAACGTGAGCCCCAAGCAACACGCGTATCTCCTACTAAGATCTCAAAGCACATATCATTCCAAATATTTTGTCGACTAAGTAGTGTGCGAGAGAGCTCATAGGGAGTCTCAGTCATCTCTAGATAGTCTAAAACGTCTTCAAAGCGTTTTCGGCTCGCGTCTGATAGATGTTCGGTCGGTGACGGGAGTCCCTCACCGCACTCGCGCATAAGAGCGACCTCTACGGCCTCAAGCACGTCGCGTCTTGCCGCAAGTGTGCACTCCTCTGGGAGAATGCCTGATCGCTTCTTGAAAAAATTTCCAAGTTCGCGGACATAGCGTGCTCTGGTCTCTTTGTCGCCCATCGAGTTCAGGCGCACGACCGGCTCTTCGTGGAAGAGGTCTCTTACAAGCGCGCTCATTGCGCGGATAATCAGCGCATCTGCAAGAGCTCGGTCTGTACCAAGCGCGTGGAATTGTATAGTGGACCTCTTTTGGGCCTTACGCCCAGGAGCAATGTTTGTGTGCCAGAGGAAGAGTGGCTGACGCGCTGTTGGCGCGCACCCACTCGCCTGACACTGTTTCAGAAAGCCCGCTACGGTCTCTGCTGTCTGGTCTAGAGTAAGGCCTGCTAGTGCATCAGGATATTTCGGCTTCGCTTCTCCACGTTTCTTGAGCGTGAGCTCTGTGAGTGGGGTAAACCCATAATACTGACCGATGGTACGCGCTTTGGTGAAGAGCTCATCTGCGGGAATGCTTGCGCGTATCATAGGGAAGATATTGAAGGATCCATTTCAGGGTAGACCATAAGACCAGGGAACAGACTCATTTTCTGTATAGGGAAGAGGCGTAGGTCAACACGCCCGACAATATATTTCTCTCGGAGTGGTCCCCACATACGGCTGTCAGAGCTGTGTGGTCGATTGTCGCCCATGACGAAGTATTCGTCTGAAGACAGGGTCACATCTTTGGTATATGTCGCGTCCTCATTCACAATATATGGTTCGTGAAGAGAATTTTCTTTACCACCAGCATCAATAATGTGTACTACACCATTGCGGATAGAGATTTTTTCGCCAGGGAGTCCAATAACACGCTTAATATAGAAGACAGAAGGATCTTTCGGATAGCGGAAAACAACAATGTCGCCACGCTTTGGCGCGTGGAAATTGTAAACAATCTGATCAACAACAAGATAGTCAAGATTTTCAAATGTTGGGTGCATTGATGCCCCGTCGACAATGTATGGAGATACGATAAACGTGCGAATAGGGATCACGACTATGACAATAAGAATACCGAGAGTGAAAAGATCCTTCAGTAGACCCTTCCAAGTAGATTGCATGCTTCGCATTGTACGCCTCCTACTTTTGCGCGCAAGCCCAGCACTAAAATTTTTAGTGCTGGGTAAGTTTTTTGCGCGATATGATAGACTTTGCACATGGCAACTATCATCGTGGGGCTCGGAAATACAGGGAAAGAGTATGAGCATACGCGACACAATGCGGGGCGTGACGTAGTGAAGCTTTTTGCAAAAAATGAGGGACTTGATGAGTTCAAAGACAATAAAGTAGTGAAGTCGCTTGTGGCGAAAGGCTCTGTAGAAGGTGAGAGCGTAACGCTCGTGCTTCCAGAAACGATGATGAATCTCTCTGGTAAAGCGGTAAGTGCATTTGTGAAGTCTCCTAAGGCGGGGAAAAACTTGGTTGTGGTGCAAGATGACCTTGATCTCCCGCTCGGGACTATCAAAATGGTCTTTGGGCGCGGGAGTGGCGGGCACAAAGGCGTGGAGAGTATTATGCGCGCGCTCAAGACGCAAGACTTCGCGCGTCTTCGCATCGGCATCTCGGGTGTCGGGAAGAAGAATCAGGCGAAGAAAGTATCGGGAGATGAAAAAGTCATTAAGCTTGTGATAGGGAAGTGGAAGCCCTCTGAAGAAGTTGTGGTAAAGAAAGTATTTAAAAAGTCTGCCGAAACCCTCCGCCTCTTCGTTGCCGAAGGCATCGAGAAAGCGACGATGTTTGCAAATACTAGATAAAATAAGTCCGCGCCACAAAGCGCGGACTACAGTGGTTCATAAAATAGCGAGCTATTTTTTATGTCGTTCATATGCCTTGAGCGCAGAAAGACGTGCCCAAAGCTCTACATATACTCCACGATGTTTTGGAAGAAGAACAAGCGGACTTCTCGTGAGCTCTTCTAATTCTTTTATTGTTTCCTTTAAAATTCCTCCATCAATAGGGATAAGAAAGTTGCCCCCAAGCCATGCAGGATGCACAATTGCCCGCTCACGCACTGATGCCGTTTTTTCAATTTCTTCTTCGGAATGATCCATTGATCTCTCTCCAGATAGTCTGCCTATCCCGAAACATATCACTCTTTGTAGAAAACACAAGGCGCCGAAGGCGCCTTGTGTCGATTTATTCTTCGAGCGTTATTTCTTCTTGTTGCCAGCGTAGGAGAGCGTCATGCGTTGCTCCTTCGGCTCAAAGAGAGAAATGATAAATGGATATGGCTTACCGAGCGCAAGCGTTTCGCGGAGTGCTTGAGGAGACTCAAACTCGCTCACGTGTACCAGGCCCGCGATCCCCTCCTCAATAGAGGCGAGCGCGCCGTGCTTGTTGTACTTGATAACAACTCCAGGTACTTCCATACCCTTTGAGTAGCGCTCAGAAGCTGAGTGCCAAGGATTTTCTTTCAGCGCCTTGATAGAAAGGGAAATCTTTCCATCCTTTATCTCAATCACCTTCACGCGAACCTTGTCGCCAACCTTGAAGAGCGTGTGCGGATCCTCCACAAGCCCCCAATCGAGCTCGCTGATGTGTACGAGCCCCTCAAGACCTTGTTCAATCTTGACGAAGACTCCGAACTCTACAATACCGGTTACCTCACCATCTGCAGAGTCGCCAACCTGATACTTGTCGATAAGAGTCGCCTTCTCTTCGGCCTCATTTCCCATACGTTCAGAGAAGATAAGCTTGCCTTCCTTCGCGTCTGCAGTAATGATGCGCACTGAGAGTGGGTGTCCCACAAGGCGCATAAGCTCAGAAAGAATCTTGTCCTTATCGCCCTCCGCAACGCGTGGATAGTGTTCCTTATTGAGTTGAGATGCAGGGAGGAATCCTTGTATGCCTTGCCACGAGAGGATAAGTCCACCCTTGTTCGCCTCTTCAACCGTAAGCGAGTACGGTGTCTGCATAAGTATTGCTTGCTCTGCCTCGCCCCAGATAGCTGCCTGACGAGCCTCCTTAAGAGAGAGTTCAATATAACCGTCTAGCCCTGAAGCATCTACAATCTTTGCGCTGATAGTGTCACCAGGGTTTGCCTTACGGAGCACGTCTGCCGCGTTTAAGTATTCACGACCGTAAATGAGGCCAGTACCAAAGGGCGGGAGGTCAATATAGACACGCCCGCGGTCAATAGCGATGATAGTACCCTCCACGAGGTCGCCGGATAACGGTGGGGTAGGGATACTGTCAATAAGGCCCTCCATCGGGTGGCCTTCGGTTAAGTGAATGGTGGGAAGCGGAGTTGCCGCAACCTTAGTCTCTGTAGACATTATTATAAGCAGTGCGTATTTTCCGAGGCGGTATTTAGACCTTACGGCCTAAAGGGTTAGTCGCTCCCGTACTTCTTTGCACGCGATAGGTAGACTATAGCACAACGCACGTAAAAATGCTACAATAAAGACATTATGGTCATCACGCACCACGGCGGACAGTGTTTTAAGGTAACCTTTGGTGATTTGACACTCGTCTTCGACCCTATTGCAAAGGGGGCGACTCTTCCGCCGGTTCGCTTCGGCGCAGATATTGCCCTTGTATCAAGGAACCATCCTGATATGAATGGTGTTGCTGAGGTAACCTACGGGGACAAGAAACCGTTCGCTATTACGGGCCCTGGTGAATACGAGCGCGCGGGAATTGTCGTGCACGGGTTTTTATCGAAGAGTGAGTATGGTCTAAGCAAGGGGAAAACAGAGGCGGTTAACACCATATATAGTGTCAAGCTTGAGGATATGACACTGGTGCATCTTGGAGCTCTCTCTGATGCTGAAATAAGTAAGGAGGCGCGCGAGGCCATTGATGAAATTGATGTTCTTTTCGTACCGGTGGGAGGGGGTGGCGTACTCTCAAGCGAAGAAGCACATAAGATCGCAGTCTCGCTTGAGCCAAAGGCGATCGTGCCTATGCACTGGAGTGGTGTAGGCGAGCCAAAGTCTCTTGAGGCATTTCTCAAGTTTGCTGGTCAAGCAGGAGAGAAGATGGATAAATTTACCCTCAAGAAAAAAGACCTTGCGCGGCTTGATGGAGGTATACTAGTGATAACGCCATAATGCGTATGAACCACTTTCTTTCCTATATAGAACAGGCAAAAGGACATCCGCACCACGTGCGCAAACAAATAGCGTTTATTCTTGCTGGTGTTGGAGCGACATTTGTTGCTACTACCTGGCTATGGGTTTCTGTTGCCACAGGATCGTTCGCTATTACAGATCCGCTGGCGCCTCGAGGTGGGCTTGCAACAGTCAACAACGAATCGTCTGGCGGTCAGCTCGCGGGCGCTCTTGCCACCTTCCCACAAGAACCGGAGAATATTTCTCGCATTCAGATTGTTGACGCTGTCCCCGCGTTATCACCAGTGAAAGAAAGTGAGCAGACGTTTATACCGTTCTAATTTTTTCATATGGCACGCGGGAAAGAAAAAGAGGTCGAGGAAGCGCCAGTGGTGAAAAACATCATTGATCAACCGATCGTGAGCGAGATGCGCCAGTCATACATTGACTACGCAATGACGGTCATTACTGGTCGCGCGCTTCCTGATGTGCGCGATGGTCTGAAGCCAGTTCACCGCCGTATCCTCTTTGCCATGAAAGATATGGGCCTTCTTCCTGGGGCGAAGTTCCGTAAGTCTGCTACGGTGGTCGGTGAGGTGCTTGGTAAATATCATCCACACGGCGATACGGCCGTGTATGACGCGATGGCGAAGATGGCACAAGAATTTTCTTATCGCTATCCGCTCGTGCTTGGGCAAGGGAACTTCGGCTCCATTGACGGCGACTCTCCAGCCGCGATGCGTTACACCGAGGCGAAGATGTCACGCGTGTCAGAAGCGCTTCTTGCCGACATCGAGAAGGAGACCGTTCTGTGGAATCCGAACTACGATGCAACCCGCGAGGAGCCAAGCGTTCTTCCTTCGGCCATTCCAAACCTGCTTTTGAACGGTACACTCGGTATTGCCGTGGGTATGGCAACCAGTATTCCACCACACAACCTTCGTGAGGTGGTCGCTGCGGCGGTGCACCTGATTGAGAACCCAGACGCTTCAACGGAAGACCTGCTCCAATTTGTAAAAGGGCCAGATTTCCCACTCGGCGCAGTCGCATTTAACCAGGCGGATATTCGTCATGCGTACAATACGGGCAAGGGGCCAGTAGTTGTACGCGGGGAGGCCGAGATTATCGACGATGGCAAGAAAGATACGAGCATTGTCATCACCTCAATCCCGTACCGTGTGAACAAAAGTGAGCTAATTTCGCGTATCGCAGATTTAGTACAAGAGAAGAAGCTTGAGGGCATTCGCGACTTGCGCGACGAGTCAACGAGCGACATTCGGGTCGTCGTCGAGCTCAAGGGTACGGCACACCCGCAAGCGGTATTAAACGCGCTCTATAAGCACACTGAGCTTGAGAGCACCTTCCACTACAATATGCTCGCGCTTGTTGACGGGGTACCCGAGATCCTCTCACTCTCAGCAATGCTCACGCATTTCCTTGAGCATCGTCGAGTGATAGTGAAGAAGCGTACGGAATTTGATTTGAAGAAGGCAAAGGAGCGCGAGCACATCTTACTTGGGCTCTGTAAGGCGCTTGATCATATTGATGAGGTGATTGCGATTATCAAAAAGGCCGTTGATGTCCCTGCGGCAAGTGCCGCACTTCAGAAGAAGTTTGGCTTTTCCGTATTGCAAGCAGCAGCGATTCTTGAGATGCGCCTCTCCAAGCTTGCTGGGCTTGAGCGCAAGAAGCTCGAGGACGAGCTTGCTGAGATACAGTTGCTCATCAATAAGCTCGAGGACATTCTCTCATCTCCTAAGAAGATTATGGCAGTGGTGAAGCGCGAGCTCCAAGAGCTTGCAGAGAAATATGGAGACGATCGCCGTACCCGTATCGTGAAGGGAGGTGTGCAGAACATCTCTGTTGAGGACTTGGTACCGGACGAGGAGTCTATGTTGCTCCTTACCCAAGGTGGATACGTGAAGCGCACTAATCCAAGCGAATACAAGAGTCAGAAGCGAGGTGGCGTCGGGGTTGTTGATATCGCAACGAAAGAAGAAGATGTGGTGACGCACTTCCTTGTCACAAGCGCACACAGCAATCTCCTCTTCTTCACCGACTTCGGCAAGGTGTATCAGCTCAAGATGTACGAGATCCCTGAGGGCCGTCGCGCGACTAAGGGCAAGAGCATTATGAATTTCCTCTCACTTGCGGCAGAGGAGCGCGTAACCTCTATCTTGCCAGTGCCTAAGGGCGCGGCGCTTGACGCTTCATCGGTGACACTGGTTACCGAGGGAGGCGTGGTGAAGCGTGTCGCCGCAAAGGCGTTTAGCGACGTGCGACGCTCTGGAATTATTGCCATCAACCTTAAGAAGGGCGACAGGCTCGTGTCGGCAAACCACTCTGGGGAAGGGGATACGGTGTCTATTGTTACCGCGAAAGGGCAGAGTATTCGTTTTGATACTGAAGATGTGCGAGAGATGGGCCGTACCGCAGGAGGAGTCCGCGGTATGAGCGTCAAGAAGGGAGACAGAGTTGTTTCTGCAGAAGTGATTCCAGCTCAAGCGAAAGACGCATCGCTTCTCGTGATTATGAGCAAGGGGTACGGCAAGCGCACTGACATAGACGAGTACAAGGTTCAGGGGCGTGGTGGCTCGGGTATCAAGACAGCAGAGGTGACGCCGAAGACGGGTGAGATTATCGGCGCGAAGATTATAACCGGTAATGTTGCTGAAGAAGAGATTGTGGTGGTATCTAAGAAAGGGCAGGTGATCCGCACCTCAGTAGAATCTATCTCGCTACTCTCGCGCGCAACGCAGGGTGTCCGTGTGATGAAGCTCTACGAGGGCGACAGCATTGCCTCGATGGTCGCACTGTAAGGGTATGTTCCGGGCAATACATACGAACTTCTTCTTTTTTCCAGCTCTTATTTCCCTTGCGGTCTTTGCACTGATGGGTGTTAAGTTTGGGCTTGAGGTAATGATGCTTGTCATCATACTCTCCATACTTGAAGTAACGCTTTCGTTTGATAATGCGGTCGTTAACGCGCGCGTGCTTGAGCGAATGAGTCCGGTGTGGCAAAGGCGCTTTCTCACGTGGGGCATTGCCATTGCTGTCTTCGGGACCAGGTTTATACTCCCTATACTTATTGTGAGCGTTGCTCTTTTTATGTCCCCACTTGAGGTGCTCTCCATCGTAGTTACTGACCCCGAGAAGTATGGGCACCTTCTTGAGAGCGTGCACGGGGTTATTACCGCATTCGGCGGAGTGTTTTTGCTTATGGTTGCGCTCAAATATTTTTTCAATAAGGCAAAAAGCATACATTGGATCCGTATCATCGAGGCGCACCTGGTGAAGTGGGGGAGAATAGAAGCAATTGAAATCGCCCTTGTTCTAGCGCTTCTTGTCGGAATGTCGTTCTTTACACAATTTGAGCCGACGGCGATTCTTATTTCTGGTATTGTGGGGCTCATTTTATTTATCCTCATGCAAGGAATTACCGGGACTCTCTCTATCGAGACTGATGATATTGCACGGAAAGGGGGAATCCTATTTTTGTATCTGGAAATTCTTGACACCGCATTTTCTCTCGACGGTGTTATAGGCGCTTTCGCGCTCTCTAGCAACCTTTTTGTTATTGCTGCTGGTCTTGGTATCGGCGCATACTTCGTACGATCCCTCACACTCTACCTTGTTGAACGTAAAACACTCATAAAGCTTGTGTACCTTGAACACGGTGCCCACTGGGCGATCCTCGGGCTCGCTATCGCAATGCTCGCAAATCTCGTTATACACGTACCAGAAATGGTGACCGGGCTTATTGGACTTTGTTTTGTTATACTCGCGTACCGATCTTCCATTAAAGAAATGAAAATCCGTTAAGTTATCTGGCGAGGTTCGACCTCGCTCCATTCGGGCTTGTAGCTAAGCCACTCTGTTACGAAGGCCTTGAAGTCGGCACTTGACGAAAAATACTCTGGTAGCGCACTGCGGGTGAGAATTATCTCCTCTGACCTTCTTTTTCCAACGTAATCAAGATAGCTTGATGGCGTGTAGGTCTCAAGATATTTTTCAGCTTTTATACGATCTGCAATTCCCGTTTCTTTCCACCCGGGCTCAATTAGCTTCACTGGATTGAGGTGAATATATGAAATCAAATAGCGCATATAGCGATCGTCTTCTACATGAGTAGCTTTGAACTTACCTTGGAAGAGAGCCCCGCTCCGGTCATTTTTCTTGTTGAAATACATCGTATAGCCCGTAGTGAGCTTCTGCATAAATTTACTTATGCCACCATCTGTGACTTCTCGAACGAGGAGGTGAAAATGATTCGGCATTAAACAGTACGTTACTATTTCTACCAATAGTTCACCTTCTCTTGGCTCAGACACTTCTTCCAAGGTTCGACCTTGGAGTTTCAACTCAACTCGACCAGTTTGGTTTGTTAAGTACAGAAGGGCAAGAAAACGTTTGTAGTCACCTAGGTCTAGGAAAACATTTCGTTTCTCGGTGCCACGGTTATAAATATGATAATACTCACCTGGAGCAAAGTTAATCATTCGCATACTAACAATATTATACAATATTCCTAAAATTCCAAGGTCGAACCTTGGAATAGTGGTGTTGATTGCGGAAGGAGAAAGGGGAGGGTGCGTGTTATTTTATAGGTATGAGTGCACATTTTAGTTCTCCACGAGAGGTAGTGCTCCAGATGGGCTTACTGGAGGGAATGAAGGTTGGCGACTTCGGCGCTGGGAGTGGGCATTATTCGCATGCCATCGCGAGTATTGTGGGACACAGCGGGAGAGTATACGCTATCGACATTCAGCAAGACATCCTTACCTTCCTTAAGCGCAACGCACATGCTCATCACCAAAACACTATCACTACCGTTTGGGGTGATATTGAGAAGGTGGGTGGCACGCATCTGCGCGACGCATCACTTGATGCCGTTGTGCTTGCGAACACGCTCTTTCAGGTGAAGTCTCGTGATACTCTCTTTACAGAGCTTCGGCGTGTGCTCAAGCCGGGAGGGAAGTTGCTAGTGGTTGATTGGGCTGGGAGCTACGGAGGAATCGGCCCTTCGAGTGAATATGTTGTGTCGGAGCACAAGGCCGAGGAGCTAGTCATCGGGGCTGGCTTTCACAAGGTTAAATCGTTTCGTGCTGGAGCACATCATTATGGGATTTTATTTACAGCGCCATGAAAACTTCTCCATTTCAAATAACACTTTTCGTCATATTCGCACTATCCGCACTTGTTGGGCTTTTCGTCTTTGCTACATACTCAAGCAAGAGCGAGTCTGGAGGGATCGGTACGGTGGTTATTTGGGGCACGCTCCCATCTGGAGGTGTCAAGGCGGTCCTCTCAGAAATCTCTTCAGCGGACCAAGCCTTTCAGAGCGTCTCATACGTAGAAAAAGATTCGCGGACACTCGAGAGTGACCTGTCTACCGCAATAGCGACAAACGCAGGGCCAGATTTAATCCTCACGAGTCACGAAGATGTGAGAGCGCTCTCCAAGTTTTTAAACCCCATACCGTTTGATACGCTTCCTGCTAGCATATTTACCACCTCATTTATCG
Source organism: uncultured Candidatus Saccharibacteria bacterium (assembly GCA_964349035.1). GTDB lineage: Bacteria > Patescibacteriota > Minisyncoccia > Phycocordibacterales > Phycocordibacteraceae > C7867-001. The sequence continues at coordinate 6,392 of CAYGEV010000003.1, read as the reverse complement.
CTGGAGCAGAGGTGCTTAGAGCCCCGTTTGGTGCTGGGTATTACGGCGTTCCGTTTTTGGTTGACCCACTCCTACTCTTCTCTAATCGCTCTATCCTAGCAAGTAGTGGCGTCGCTCGCCCACCAACACAGTGGGAGGCGTTTGTGGGGCTCGTATCAGACGTCGCTCTCATAACCCCATCTCGAGACATCACACGAGGTCTTGTTGCGCTCGGGACCTACGACAATGTGCGTAATGCGCGCGGTATCCTCTCCTCGCTCTTCCTACAACAGGGCATACGGCTCTCTGTGTACGGAGATTCAGGCGCCCTTGAAGGGAACCTCGTGTTTGCACGCGGAGTACAGATAGGACCTTCTGTGCTTAGCTTCTACACACAGTTTGCAGACCCAGCGAAGATCTCCTATACCTGGAATGCGTCGCAGAGAGACTCGCGACAAGAGTTTCTCTCCGGCGACCTCGCCCTCTACTTCGGGTATCTCTCCGAAGTGCCGGAGCTACGCACAGCAAACCCGAATCTTGACTTCGAAGTATCTGCCCTTCCTCAGCCAGGGACCGTGACGCTGAAGAGTGGGTACGGGCTTATATACGGGTTCCTCTTTCCGAGGGGGTCACGGAATATCCAAGGGGCGTACCAGGTGGCGACTCGCCTTACGAGAGCAAGCGAACAAGAGCTCGCCGCCCGCGCTACGTGGCTGGCGCCCGTAGCGCTCTCCAACCTAGGAACCGCTCAAGTGGACCCAGTGGCAACAGTGGGGTACGCCTCTGCGCTATATACGCGCGGGTGGATGTCCCCATCACCACAAGACACAGACAGCGTTTTCTCGGGTATGATAGGAAGCGTGATAAGCGGACAACTCACTATTCAAGCCGCGCTTAGCTCCGCTGAGCGCGCCCTGACCACTCTCTTACAACGCTAATATGACTCGTCTTATCTCCATTCTCTTTTTGACTCTGCTTATCTTTGTTCCTGTATTGGCATTTGCTCAAACACAGTCAGGACCGACCAATACACCGACATCTGGCCCGACTAATACCCCACCTCCATCTCCACAAGGCGACACGACCCTCGTGAATCCCCTCGGAGAGGGCACCACGCTTGAGTGCCTTCTTCTAGACATTATTGATCTTTTTATCCAGCTCGGTTCTATGGTGATTGTGGTGATGATTATCTACATCGGCTTCCTATTTGTCGCAGCTCAAGGCAATCCAGAGAAGCTCTCTGGCGCCAAGATGATGCTCCTATGGACCCTCATCGGTGGGCTCATCTTGCTTGGTTCTAAGGGGATCGCGATTGGTATACAAGCGACGGTTGGCGAGATCATTCCAGGTACGACACAGTCTACTCCAGCTTGTGGTGGGAATACGATATAGCTATGACATTTAAAGAATTTATCGGCGACAGCACCACGGGTACCGGTATCATTGGTGTTATTACCACCTCTATTGTGCCGGTCATATTCGCCCTCGCGTTCCTCTTCTTCGTGTGGGGCGTGGTTAATTATTTCTTCTTTCAGGGGAGCAACGAAGAGGCGCGTGAGAAGGGGCGTCAGTTCGTCTTCTGGGGGATTCTCGGCCTCGTGGTGCTCTTCTCGGTGTGGGGGTTTGTGAACATCGTCGTTCTTACCCTCGGTATCGGGTGATATACTACAACTATGCTTGATCAACTCGCCGTAGCATATGAACAGTGGTCTGAAACACGCTACTCTTACGGCACCACGGGGTGGGGTGGGTGGGGAGGCGGTGGCTACGGCGCCACAGGTAATGTTACCGACTTTGCGTACATTATCCTCTACTCCATCAACAATATTCTCGTTCCACTCATCTTCGCGATCGCGTTTATCGTCTTCCTCTACGGCGTCGCGAAGGCATATATATTTTCTGGTGGCGACGCTGAGGCGGTGGGGAAGGGGCACAAGCTTATCCTCTGGGGGCTTATCGGCTTCGTGGTGATGCTCTCTATCTGGGGCTTGGTTAACGTCGTCGCCAACACTTTCAACCTAGGTGGGTACTATGCTCCCGAGCTCCCTTATTCTCCAGTAAACTCAGTTTACGATCGGGTAGAACTGGGGGGCTCTGCTCCTGGCGAATAATAGGATATGAAAAAAATAATTAAACGTTTCTTCACTTTTCTTCTCATTACGACGCCGTTTATCGCGAGTGCTCAAATAAATGCCAAATTTACTGAGGATTATTCTGAGGGCATTATTCATATCATAAATGCGTATCTTGTTCCCGTTCTCATGGCCATCGCGTTTATTGTGTTTATCTGGGGAGTGTTTAAGAATTTCATCTGGAAGGGAGATAGTGGCGAGGCACATACTGAAGGGTCCAAGTTTGTTGCGTGGGGGGTTATTGGTTTCGTTATTATCCTCTCACTCTGGGCGCTGGTAAATATTGTTGCAAGTACGCTCGGCCTTGGTGGCTACTATGAGACAGAAGTTCCATATTCGCCAACGAGCACAAACGCCCAACCCTCGACTTTGGGGCCACCAGGGTCTGGATCATCTATGGGCAGTAATGGTAGTGAGTATGATGAAAATTGGGAATACGATAACAATAACGAATAAATAGAATTATGAAACTTATATCAACACTCTTCTTCACCATAGTTCTCTCTGTGATACCGTTTGTTGCGAGCGCACAAATCGACACAGATTTTATACAGGGCTACTCGAGGAGTATTGTTGACGTTGTCAATTTCTATCTCGTCCCTGTTCTTCTCGCGCTCGCATTTCTCGTGTTCATCTGGGGGGTCTTTAAAAACTTCTTTTGGAAGGCAGAGAGTGGCGAGGCACACACCGAGGGATCCAAGTTTGTCGCGTGGGGGATTATTGGTTTTGTTATCATCCTATCCCTCTGGGCTCTAGTAAATATTGTTCAGGTTACGCTCGGTCTTACCAACACCGAGCGCCCAGCGAATCTCCAACCACCAGTCTTCTAATAAGTACTATCCACACACACCCTTGGGGTATCTTGACCCCCTGGTCTTTTGGGCAGTATAATTACCTTGTTACTTATTTATTATCACTTACGCATATTATGAAAAAAGTTTTTGGACTTACTGGAACCCTTGCTGTACTTGCTTTCCCGCTTGTCACCTTCGCACAGGTTGACGACCTTACGGGTGTCGGCACGTTCATTATCGACACGATCAACAACATCCTCGTTCCTGTCCTCTTCGCAGTCGCGTTTGTCGTCTTCCTCTGGGGGGCATTCCAGACCTTTATCATGGGCGCTTCTTCTGAAGAGACCAAGGACAAGGGCAAGGGGCTTATGCTCTGGTCGCTTATCGGCTTCTTCGTGATGATCTCTGTTTGGGGCTTGGTCAACATCCTCACCGGCTCGGTCACCTTCAGCGACAACACAGGACCTTCAAGTCTCCCTGAAGCAGGTATCACCTTGTAATCCAAGATGGAAGTTCTTAATAACTTCCTCTCTGGAGTGGCGCGTGAGATAGTTAACCCCCTCATTCTCCTTCTTATCGCGGTCGCCTTCGTACTCTTCTTCTGGGGTGTATTCGACTTCATCCGTAATGCTGGAGAGAGCGAGAAGCGCGCCGAGGGGCAGAGAGCGATCCTCTGGGGCATCCTCGGGATTGCGATCATGTTTGGGGCATACGGTATCCTCCGTATCGGCACCGATACATTCGGTATCGACGAGGTAGAGCGAGGGTTCTTGCAAGCCGAATAATATTGCGTGGCAAATAAAAAAGGCCCGACATTTTGTCGGGCCTTTTGCCTGCACATGCAGGAAAGATCATCTTGAACGCACGAAAGCATAAAAGATTGGATTCTCCAATGCCAACTCGTTCCTTAGGTACGTGTACGATATCTGCCCGTCAGGACAATTATCAGCACACTCTGTACCGTCATCATAGACGGTTTGGATACTGAAGCCCACCCCATCTACTTCTATATGATGATGAAGTGGCACTTCAAATACCTCAGATCGCCCTTCGGGAGGAAGAGCCAAGAGTTGCCAATCTTCCTCTCCCCAGTTTGCGACCCAGAACCACGTTGGGCTCACAAGCAAGAGTAGGGCAATAACGCCCCACGTCACCTCGTGGTATATCCCCGCATGACTCTTTACCAGAAGCTGTATCGCCAAGGAGACAATACCCCCAATGACGATAACAGAGATCCAGTGCTCTCGAGCGCCCGTAACAACGCTCTCGAATGACACCGACCCCTCTTTGAAGAGCGGGGTAATCTCTATCCCGATAAAGTAAGTGGTGAGTAAGACCACCACCGCCAAAATCGGTTTCCACATTGCCGCGAACGCGGTCTTGAACCGGCTCCACTTTGTGGAAAGTACCACTCCACTTTTCGCTACATACAACGCTCCGTGCACCATTGCGAGGAGCACGAAAGTAGCAAGCAGACCTACCACTATGTTCAATAGCATTTTCCTTCTCCTATTTGGTTGAGACCATCACCGAAGCAGACGAGCCCCCTTCGATATAGGTCGTTATTTTGCTGTGTTCGCCAGCGAGGTTCGCCGTACGGATTTGCGTACGGAGCACATCAGCTGCGATATCCTTGTCTACTCCGAGGTCAGTTAATGCCTTGACTGGATCCCCGAAAAGCTTCGCTTTTCCAGTTGCGCGGGCTATATCAGCATCACGTTCACCATTTGCCCTTGCGCGAACTCCGTCCGCCATACGTTCCTCAAGTTCCTTTGCCTGGATCGCCTTCACCAATCCTGCTGTCTCGCCGTATGGTTCCCATGCGACTAGACGCAGACTGCTTAGAGCAAACCCGAAGCGTGGAAGGATACCGCTCGGTATCCTATCTGAAGTGCCGTTAACAAGCTGGTTGTGAGTCAGATAGTCAAAGTACTCTTGGAGATCTTTAGGCAAGGTTTCCCTGTACGCTTCGTCACCAGTAATCCGATAGACCTCTTTTAACAGAATGGAGTGGTTCCCAGATTTCGGGAGTGCCATCCAGTCCTCTAAGGTAAGTCTTCCTTTGGTCTCTTCACTGTACGAGTTTAGACAATTTACTACATGCGCCTCAATTGCCGCATCCAGTTGGGTGAAAAAGTCTCCGCCCATAGTGTACACAGGGACAGTTGGGATTACCTGTTTGTAGATTGGCAGAAGCAGGAGGCTGATTTGGGAATTATCTCCCGGCAATGTTATGCCGGTTATAGCCATTGGCCTTGGAACTACGTGTAGCAAGTGATCCACCACACTTCCTTTTTCCTTAGCCGTTTCCCTTACCCTCTTTTTTAGACCAACTTCGTCACTGCTTTCCAGATGTACTCTGGTTTTGATGTCAAAGTGGTGTTTGCGGGTGTTAAGGACTGTCCACCCCATAAACCGCATCCCGAACGATTTCCAAAGAAGTTTTTGGAACCATCTGGTCCACCACCAGCTGTTTTCGAAGAGAGCGTTGATTTCTTCCTCTTTCTGTTCCTTCTTGCTTTTTGTGAGGTCAACAGGGACAAGCCACTGTCGACCTTCGGGGTCCGTCTCTTTGGATATTCTGAAGCTCTCCACGTTCGGGAAGACTGCGTCCATCGTGTCTCCCTTGTTGATGAATGCCGTGGATCCACGTGGCACCGTCGTGAAGACCAGGTCAAGATGGCCCAACAACACGATGATACCAACGCTAAGTACCAGCATGGCTGTGAGTAACCCAATAGTTAACAACATCTTTCTCTCCTTTGTTCAGGTCTGACCTGAACAATAATTGTGTGAATTTCAAGTTTCATGTCTCCTTGGGGATTCCCCTGAGACACTATGCTATTAAGCATACACGAAACATGGGGAAAGTCAAGCCCCCAGGAGTGGCACTATTTCATATATGTGGTACAATACAGGCATACTGACACTAACCTTCATACTATGTTGAATGTACACCCCCACAAACAAAAGCCCTCATACTGCGGGCCAGCGTGTCTCAAAATGCTCTTCGCCTATTACGGCGTGAAGCAGAGTGAGACCTTGCTTGGCAAACTTGTTAAAACAACAGTCGCAAAGGGCAGTAGAGCAGAGAATTTGGCTAAAGTCGGGAGACAATTTGGCTTTGATGCGTATGTGAAGGAGATGGCAACATTCGCAGATATCAGGCGTCTTGTGTTGAAGAAGAAGGTCCCCGTTATTGTTAACTGGTTTTATGAAGAAGATGGACATTATTCGCTCGTCGTAGGTATTGATAAAAAGAATATCTACCTACAAGACCCCACCGAGGGGAAGGTTATCTCGTATCCACTGCACGTGTTTATGGCGATCTGGTTTTATTTCATTCCTCCGTACCTAACGAAAAACAAAAAAATCTTTATTCGCCGAATGATCGTCATCTCTCCGAAGGGCTCACTATAATTAAAAAACTTGGTGCGCCTACCTGGATTTGAACCAGGGACCGTCTCCTTAAGAGGGAGCTGCTCTA
>CAYGEV010000002.1:0-23171 GCA_964349035.1 uncultured Candidatus Saccharibacteria bacterium | reverse complement strand
CTGTTGTTGGCGGTTGTTTATCGCCGTAGAAACATTCGCGATAGACTGCGCGATGGCGTGAGTCGGGGCAGACAAAAGCACACCAACAAATGCCAAAAAAACAAAAAGGGGCATGCCCCTTAGTGTACCACTTCTGAAGTCTTGTTTGTAATTATTCCGCCTTCGGCGCCTCCCCTTCTGCTGCTGGCACCTCTTCCTTGCCCTTCTTCTCTACCTCAATAGAGTCTAGGCTTGCTGGTGCGACCTCCTCCTTCTCTTCTGCGACCTCTTGAGCAATCACAATAACGTCGTCTGGGCTAGTTATGAGTGTAACGTCTTTAGGGAAAACGAGGTCGCGCACATGGATCTGGTCGTTCAAGGCCTTTAGAAGCGACAAGTCTACCTGGATATCGTGTGGGAGATTCATCGGATCTGCCTCGATCTCGACTTCGTGGAGAACCTTAACCAAGTTGGCGCCAGATTGCACCGCAAGAGATTCGCCGAAGAAGACAAGTGGCACAGACACCTCCACCTTCTCACCCTTCGTCACCGCGTAGAAGTCGACGTGACGTGGACGATTAGTAAGCGGATCTAGATCTACCTCGTGGATAAGCGTTGGGATTGCTTCCCCTCCGAGTCCAGAGAGCATGACTATCGTTGCCTCACCAGCCTCCTTAAGCACCTTCTCGAAGGCAATAGCTTGGAGAGTGACAGAGGTCGAATCGTGGTGAGGGCCGTAGACAATAGCAGGGATAGATCCGGCACGAATAAGAGCGGGTGCCTTTGCACCCGCGCTGTCGCGCTTCTCTACCGCCAAAGTAACCATATATAAAGACTATACCGCACCCGCCTATATCTCGCAATATTTCCTCCCTAGTTACAGAGTACTTACAAAAGCGGGCATCGGGACCCCCTTTGCATACGTCAAGACTATTTCCTTAAGTGCCTTGGGTAAAAATTTGATATTTTCAAAATCACTCAGAGAAACCCAGTCGAATATCAGATGCTCTACCTTAGACTGGACATTCCCAGAAATAGAAAAACCGTATACAAGAGTTAGCTCATTCTCCATTTCTGTATCCCCTTGATACGCATGCTCAAATGTCGTTAGGTGGTTCTGCACTTCAGCTTCGCACCCCAGCTCTTCCATAATCTCTCTCGTTAGAGCAGTCTTACCAGATTCGCCAAGCTCGATATGTCCACCAGGTAGAAAGTAGTACTCTTTCTTAGGGAAATAAGCCAACAAAATTTTACCGTCTTTAGTGGCTACTCCGCGCGCAAGGAAATGTTGCATATTGTTTTTATAAAAGCTCTCCTTAATCGTACACTATCCCCCAATCACCCATGTAGGACGTACGACGTCCTACATGGGTGATGTACACTAAACACATGGATCTATACCACCTCATAAACAAAGGAGTCGATGGGCGAACAATTTTCATGGGCAAACAAGACTACGCTCGATTCGTACATGACCTTTATGAATTTAATGACACCGCTCCAGCACTTGAATTCAATCACGCCATTTCTCGCAATAATAGTACGAATGTAGGACGTACGACGTCCTACATTCGTACCCGACTGGTTGATATCCATGGGTGGGTGCTTATGAAAAACCATTTTCACCTCTTACTCTCAGAACGCGTTTCTGGTGGCATGACCCTCTTCTTGCACAAGCTAAGCGGGTACGCGCGCTACTTCAACGAGCGACACGGGCGCCAAGGAACCCTCTTCCAAGGGCGCACGAAGCGAATTCTCATATCAAGCCACGCACACCTTCTCTACGTACTCCACTACATACACGCAAACCCTCTTGACTACCTTCCTGGAGCTACAGAGTGGCGTGACCGAGATAAGGGTTATATTTCTAATATGAAAGAATCTCTTTCGTATCTCCTCGAATATCGATGGAGTAGCTACTCAGACTATTGCGGTTACAAAAATTTCCCTTCGGTTCTTACAACATCGTTTTTCACTGGCGTTTTTGATAATTACCCTTCATCCTTCAAAGAATTTCTGCACGACCGCTCTGTCGACAATGACATCGACAAAAAGTCCCTCGAGTATTAAGCCCAAGTCCCAAACCCATGTGGGACGTACGACGTCCTACATGGGTTTAGTTAGGCAGAAGCGGAAGCGAGAGTGGGGAACTCAACGGTGAAGGTGGAACCCTTGCCCTCCCCCTCTGAGTCGGCGCGGATGCTCCCGCCCTGCGCCTCGGCAATCTGCTTGGCGATATAGAGACCGTAGACGGTCGAGTGCGCGTTCACCTTCTGCGAATCCTTGCCGTGCCCGCCTTCGGTAAAGAGGCGTTTTTTATCTTCCTTAAGTAATCGGGAACTCGACTATGAAACGAGATCCCTTGCCAAGCCCATCAGATTCAACCCAAATCTTTCCGTTATTCCCGAGAGTGAGCATTCTTGCTACATAAAGACCTAAACCAGTCCCTGTTGTATTCACTTTATTTGCGTCACGAGCACGTTTAAATTTTTCGAAAAGTAACACAATGTCTTCCTTTGCAATACCGATCCCAGTATCGACAACTGTGATACGCGCCGCCGCCCCTTTCTTTTCGACATACACTGTAATACCTCCAGTTTTTGTGTATTTAATGGCATTGTCGATAAGGTTCGTTAGCACTTGACTTATTTTACCAACATCAATGTTCACATTTACTGATTCAATTCCCGAGTACGAAAGAATTAGGTTTCTGCTTTCAGCGACTTTAACAAGTTGATTAACAACTTTTTTTGCAAGCCCCGCCACATCTACTATACTTTTCTCATATTTCATTCTCCCTTGTTCAATTCTAGAAATATTCAAATAGTCTTCAGTGGAGTTTGCCATGAGCCGAGCAGACTCTTTTACTATGCTCAATGGTTCTCGTAAGTAGTCTGGAACTGTACCGTAGTCACCCTCATCCATATTGGCAACATATCCACGTATAGCAGTAATAGGCGCTCGTAATTGATGTGTAGCCACAGACAAAAACTCATCTTTGAGTCTATCGAGCTCGACAACCTCTTCCGCGCGCTTCCTCCAGATATAAATGAGGGTTATAGCAAGAAGTGAAATGATTGAAATTAGGAACCCTATAAACGCTACAAACGGATATAGGGTTTGCCTTGTTACTGAAAGAAAGTCGTCTGCTTTTATATCCGTTGCAAGCACTGCGACTACGTCTCCATTATTATTTACAATCGGGGCGTACCCTGTGAGGACCTCTCCATATGTATCCTCATAAAGTTCTCGTGCGGTTAGAGGACCGTTGTAGGCTTCTTTTGTCTCTGGGATATCAACCGCCTCATCATATGGTTGGCCTGGCCACTGAAGATAATCCGCTCCATCTGGTTCGACAATCCCGTCTTTGTTTGCATCAACATCATTTGATGAATCATTATCTGAGTTTGCATAAGGATTTATAGACTCTGCATCCGCAACAAACTCCATTTTAGATGGATCATTTAAAGATTTTCTAAAAATATACATAAACACGATGTTCGGGTTGGCATCTTTTGCTTTCTTGAGTTTTGATACTACTTCCTCCCATTCTGGCTTCTGCCAATCCGCCTCGACCTGGAGAGCGGTAAGGCTATTTGGATCAATATTGGCTGCTTGCGTAACTGATATTGAAAGGAGACGTTCACGAAGATTGTCAGTCAACAGACTGATCGTTTGCTGATATAGAAACCATGATGCCAGCACTGCCATAGAAATGACAAAAAGTGAGATTCCGCCCCCTGCCCATATAAGAAAATTGAATTTCTTTACTTTAAGCTTATGTTCCATTTCTTCTTAAGAATATCATGAGATGGTTCTTTATATATCAAGCAGTGTGCATACTTTATTTTGGTCTACCTCTAATAAAAATTGGGCCAGACGAGGCCCAGACTCTTTCCCGAATAGTAACTGGTACACATTTTTAAAAAATTGAAGTTGTCTTTTGCGGTTTTCTATCTTTGATGCTCTTGCGTTTGCCGCAAGCGCATATACTGCCGTTGCAAAGTCTTCGGGTTGCATACTTCGAGAAGCAAGAATCAGGTTCCTTAGTGCTCTGATTTGTTTTATGTCAGTCGGGTTTATCTTTTTTATATATTCTGCATTTGGTCTATCAAGAAGATGAATTGTGTGGTCTTGCTCAAGTTTTATGTATCGTCGTCCGTTATTTTTTATTCCTCCAAAATCTATATAAATAGTGCCAGCGAGGTCAATCTTCTCAGATTGACCTGGGTTTCGAGATTTAAGGCGCATCATTTTCTGTACATCTTTATAGATTACGCCAGTGGCATTCTTTAGAGTTACAAGACGTTCGGCAAGCGCTCCCTTTCGAAGAAGAGGCTTTGCGACACATTCATATATATCACGCTGTGGAAGAGTCGCTTTTGGAATTACCTGCCCATTAACACTGAGATTAGATGCCCCGTATCCATTTCCTCCATACGGCTGAGTTCCTCGTTCTGAGCCATGGGCATGCAGATGAGTATCTTTCAAAAAGGATCGTTTTTCATGCAATATCTTACCCTCAACAGACCGCCCGATTAAACTCCCCACATACGGACTATTTCCATAAAGAGTCACATACATTGCGTTTTTTGCATAATGAGAGTCTTCAAAATAGAGTGCAAGGTCTGAATCTTTATCATATTTCTGTACAAAAAATGCAGGAGCGAAAATTTCATTGAAATTCCCTCCTAACTTTAGGGGTTTAGTTATAATCGTTGGTTCAAGTATCGCATCATAAGCACGAACAATCCCTGGAGTTGTTGGATCAAGCCACTCTCGATTATCAATCAGAAAATCCTGTATCCGCACAAGATCTTTGGGCTCACTAATGGGCCCGACGCGACATCGCCTATCACGATAATCCCCCACTCTAACCAGACGTATTTCATCACGAAGTATACGAAGAAATTCAGAAAATATTTTTTCGTGAACAAGAACAGCGTTAGGCGCAGCACAGTCTTGCCCTTGATTATAAAGCTGGAGGGTGAGTGTTGCTTTGACTGCGTTGGAGACATTGGCATCTTTGCTAACAACAATTGGATTATGCCCTGATCCGTTTGTGATAAAAAGTGTTCGTTGGTCAAAAGACATTCTTAGTTGCTCAGCATGATCTGGTGTGCCTGTAAAAATAACAGCCTCTGTCACAGGTAGAGTTTCTTCGGTTTTTAAATTGATTCGAAGAGCGGTACGATCACGTAAGAAATCTAGTCTTTGACCATGAGACACCGTGATGTTTGGACATCGTTTGTTGATCTCTAGTAACGCAAGTAACTTTGGAAAAAAACGTTTCATATTATGAGGAATGCGAAAATGGGCCTCGCTAGCCATAAATGATGGTACTAGAACAAAGCACGCGAAGGCATATAAAGGTTGATTTCGAGGAAGGAAGGTTGCCACAGCGCCTATACGTAATTTGAAGTATTTTTTATTCTCTCGTAGATTCCTTAGGAGATCGAGCGTTCGTTCTATCTCGTCAACTACAACCTCATAACTCTCATACTCTAAGAGAATATGTGCTAATTCCTCAAATCTTAATTCAATTAAATCAGCGAGTTGATTTGCCTGTGTATCGATTTCTGAAAAATCCAGTGGAAGGTATGGCGCATATGCAGTGAGACGAGATTTTTCCCGTAAAGATCGCGTCGAGTTAGTTTTCTTCTTTTTAGTTAGCATAGCCTGTGTGTAAATATAGAATACGTCTTATTTGTATTAATGTCAAAAAGAATACTTCACAAAAGCTCTTTTTACTTATCCTGTAAAAAAGACGCCACATTACGAGAATGTGGCGCTGTGAAGGATAGTGATTGCAATAAGCCCGTGGGTTATCGTGTAATTAATTGGGCTCACGATTGGCTCATATCCATCCCATCTAAGATAGGCGCATATGGCCTGAAACGCGAACGCGATTGTCCAAAGAACCCAAGGACCAAGAGGTTCTACTGCTGTTTCAACAACAGCAGATCTCATGAGTGGAAATATCGCACTCAAAAGCGCGAGCTGGAAAACCCATAAAGCGATTCCAGCGCCATACGTTTTTCGAGTGACAATCCAAACTACAAGAGCTACTACTGCAAATGTGGCGGCAATATAATCAACCAGTTCAACCGTCTCGAATACCGAGTGGGCTTCTCCACTCAAGGTTTGGAAAAGTAGAAATAATGAGATTATGCTAACTCCAACTGCAGAGACCGCTTCAGTAGCCCATTTGGACATATCCTTTGTTCGGTCCACGTAGATGATCAGGCTGATTATTGTTTCAACGAGCCACAACCACCACGTAACAGGATTTGTTATAGTTTCCCCAAAGAACATATCTCTGGAGTACCATGCCAAACCAACTGCGTTCATAAACGCAGCCGTGTATCCAAAAACTGCCCCAACGGAGCTGTTTGCATACAACATTCCACACCTCCGTCATTTACCGTTTTAAGATCAAAAAGTGCTCGGAAAAGCCCGAACACCACCTCTTTTCACTATAGCACACCTTGTATAAAAATGCAAGCCCTCGATAACTGCTCGAATCTAGTATAAAATAGAGCTATAAACGTATTATGACTATTCACTATTTTGGAGCAGACGAGACGACAGAGAAGCATGTGGCGGAGAAACTTGCTGGGCATTCACTCGCCTTCCATAAAGAAGCTCTTCCAGATCTCCCAGACCTTTCTGATGAGGGCGCTGATACGCTCTGTATATTTGTTGACTCCCCTGTTGGCGAGGCAGAGCTTGTTCGATTCCCTAACCTTAAGCTCATCGCGGCCTGCTCGACCGGTTTCGACCACATCGACCTTGTCGCCACGAAGGCGCGCGGAATTACGGTGGTAAATGTCCCCGCCTACGGAGAAAACACGGTGGCGGAATTTACCTTTGCGCTCCTGCTCGCGCTCGCGCGTCACGTGGTAGAGGCGAGCAATCGCGTGCGCACCACCGGCACCTTCTCTCCCGATGGGCTCCGTGGCTTTGACCTCGCTGGCAAGACGCTTGGGGTACTTGGCACGGGGCGCATTGGCGCACATGTAATCAAGATGGCAAAAGGGTTTGATATGAACGTCATCGGCTTCGACGCATTTCCCAATACAGAACTCTCGGCAAAGCTTAACTTCCCTTACCTCTCACTTGCCGAGGTGCTCGCGCAAGCAGATGTACTCACGCTCCACGTCCCCTACAATAAGGAAACGCATCACCTCCTGAATAAAGAAAACATCGGACAAGTCAAGAAGGGCGCCTACCTGCTCAACACTTCAAGAGGTGCGGTGGTAGAGACCGAGGCGCTCGTGCAAGCTCTCAAAGACGGTACGCTCGCCGGCGCTGGGCTCGATGTACTCGAAGACGAGGACACTCTAGGCACCGATACTGCTACCGCTCTCGCAAACGCATTTCTGATACAGCACCCGCGAGTACTCGTAACGCCTCACACGGCCTTCAACACTACCGAAGCCGTCAGGCGCATTGTCGACACCACTATTTCAAATATCCAAAACTTCACAGAGGGCTCTCTAAAAAATACCGTTACCAGTTAAGCGTTCCTCCGGTCTTGTATTCGGTGACGCGCGTTTCAAAGAAATTCTTCTCCTTATTGAGATCTACCGCTTCGCTCATCCACGGGAAGGGGTTCTCAACGTTGTACTGAAGAGGGAGTCCGACACGTTCAAGACGGCGATCAGCGATATGCTCGATGTATTGCTTGAAACCATCAGCGTTCATCCCGAAGATGCCCCGCGGGAACACTTCAATCGCAAAGGTGTATTCGAGCTTCACCGCGCGCTTCACCAGGTCAGTGATCCTCTGCTGGAATGCGCTTGTCCAGACCTCTGGTTGCTCAACCTTGATAGCGTTTATCATATTGATGCCGAAGTTTAGGTGTTGAGACTCGTCGCGCATAATGTACTGGATCTGCTCCGCGCTACCTGTAAGCTTGTTCTGCCGCTGGAAGCCAAACATAACCGCAAACGAAGAATAGAAAAAGATGCCCTCGAGAATGAGCGAGAATACACAGAGGTTCTCCAGAAATTTCTGATCGTTCTCGAGTGTGCCTGTTTTAAAATTGGGGTCAAAGATACCTTCGTTAAGCGAGAGGACTAGATTGTCTTTGTTGTAGATCGCCTCCACCTCGCGATACATATTGAAGATCCTGGACTCGTCCATACCCAAGGACTCCACAATATATTGGTACGCGTGAGTGTGCACCGCTTCCTCAAATCCTTGGCGAAGCAGGTACATACGGCACTCGGGGCTCGTAATGTGCTTGTAGAGTGCGAGCACAATGTTGTTGGCCGCGATAGAGTCTGCGGTAGTGAAGAAGCCGAGCACCGTCTCAAACGCCTTACGCTCGTCAGCAGAGAGCACGTCCTTACTCTTCCATTGCTCAATATCTCTCTGCATGGAGATCTCGGTGGGGAGCCAGTGGTTCGCGTTGCCCACGTTGTAGGCGTCCCAGGCGAAGGTGTGGCGCATCGGGTAAAGCTGCATCACGTCAGCGTCCCCGCCATTTATAATTTTCCTCTGATTAATATCAACTGGCTTTGCTCCTATATTGATCGCCATATGCCCCTAGTGTACTACGCTTCGCATGACTCACAAATTCCCACTGCTTCTCCTGCCGCCACCTTGGCCATAAATGCTGCGTCCATACTTGGGGTTTTCTGCCCTACGGTTGCCACAACCACCTCTTCAGTAATTACCGACTTCCCTCTTGTGTGTGTCGAGCCGAATTCTGCGACCGAAACACTTGCCTTCTCCACCTGAGAAGCGCCAAGCGTGCGAAGGTAGTAGGTGGTCTTGAGGCCCAGCTTCCACGCGAGGAAGTAGAGCTCGGAGAGGTCCTTGCCGGAGGTGCCTGAGTAGAAGATATTGAGCGACTGTGACTGGTCCATCCAGCGGCCGCGCCGCGCGGCCGCCTCGATAAGCCATTTACCATCTATCTCAAAGACCTCTTTGTAGGTGCGCTTCACCTCAAACGGGATCTCAGGAATGCTCTGGATGCTTCCGTCAAAGTATTTGATCTTGTTGAGCATCTCAATGTTCCAGAGGTTACGCTTCTTCAATTCTTCCACCAGATACTTGTTGACCACCACGAAGTCGCCCTCTTTGTTGCTCTTCACATAAATATTTTTGTAGATTGGCTCTACACACGGGATACAGCCCACGAGATTTGCGGTCGAGGCAGTGGGCGCAATCGCCATCGTGTTCGAATTCCTCATACCATGCGCCTTCACGTGTTCACGCACGGGAGTCCAGTCAAGCTTCCCTGCTTCTACTACAGGGATCGCTTCTCCCCGCTCTCTAGCCAAGAGCGCGAGCGTATCTTGTGGGAAGATCTCCCTATTCCACTTGGAGCCCTTGTAGGTCTCGTACGTTCCCTTCTCCTTCGCGAGCTCACTCGAAGCAAGAATGGTGTGGTACGCGACCACTTCCATACTCTCATCAGCGAAGTCGAGTGCCTCTTGTGAGTCAAAGTGGATACCGAGGAGATAGAGCGCGTCGTGGTAACCTCGAATGCCGAGGCCCACAGGGCGGTGGCGCATGTTGCCACGGCGCGCATCTTCGGTCGGGTAAAAGTTGAGGTCGATAACATTGTCGAGCATACGCATCGCGACCTTAGTGACGCGCCCCACAAGCTCCGTATCAAACTTCCCATTCTTCACAAACTTGGCGAAGTTGAGCGAGCCAATAGTACACACCGCGGTCTCATTGTCGCTCGTGTTGAGCGTAATCTCTGTGCAGAGGTTAGAATTGTGAATGACACCAACATGATCTTGGGGCGAACGCACATTACTTGGGTCCTTCCAGGTAATCCACGGGTGCCCCGTCTCAAAGAGCATCGCGAGCATCTTCTTCCACAGGTCGGGAGCAGAAATGCGCTTAAAGAGCTTTATCTCACCTCTATCTACCATCGCCTCATACTGCATGTACTTTTCATCAAATGCCTTACCGTAGAGCTCGGGCAGATCTGGAGTGTCGCCAGGAGAGAAGAGTGTCCATTCGCCTCCATCTCTCACGCGCTTCATAAAGAGGTCGGGGATCCAGTTTGCGGTATTGATATCGTGCGTACGGCGACGTTCGTCTCCCGTGTTCTTACGGAGTTCAAGGAAGTCCTCAATGTCGAGATGCCACGTCTCGAGGTACACACACCCAGCTCCTCGGCGCTTGCCCGAGCGGTTAATAGCGAGGTTGACGTCGTTGGCAATCTTTAAGAATGGCACAATACCCTGGCTTCCAACGCCTGTCCCCTTAATAAACGAGCCGGTGGAGCGGACCTTGCTCCACGCAGTGCCGGTCCCCCCCGACCACTTGAGGTACTGCGCATTGTCGGCAAATGACTTGAATATTCCGTCGAGCGAGTCTGGCACCACATTCAAAAAGCAGTTAGAGAGCTGGGCCTTGAGCGCGCCCGCCTGAAAGAGCGTGCGCCCTCCTGGGGTGTAGTAGAAATTAGAAAGAACGTCGTAGAAGCCGAGGGCCACCTCCATCTTCTTGTCGTCTGGCTCGTTTAGTGAGAGGCCCATCGCTATGCGCATCCAAAACATCTGGGGAGTCTCGAGCTGTTTCTTGGTCTCTGGGTCCTCCATACAGTAGCGAGAAGAGAGAATCTCGAGGCCCATATATTCAAAGAGGTCATCGTTCTCCGTTTTAAATGCTGAAGCAAGCTTCACCAAATCGAAGCTCTGCATGCGCGGGTCAAGCATCTTCTTATCAACGGCGCTCTTAATGTTGCGGGTGAAGATGCGCGCCTGCCCCTCTTTCATCTTTGACTTATCGTAGCCGTATCCAAATACATCTACGTAGAGACGTGAGAGGAGAATGCGCGACGCGACCTTCGAGTATGCAGGGTCACGCTCAATCATAGATCGTAGGGTGAGCATCAGCGAACGTTCAATCTCGACGCTCGTAATACCCTCATACAAATCAAACTTGAGCTGTGTGATAACTTCATCAGGATCGATACTCGCCTCATATCCCTTCAAGAACTCAGCGAGCGCTGTGCGAATCTTTGTTTCTGAGAACGGCTCTTCCTTGCCGTCGCGCGTCTTCACCATAAATCCGCGCTCCTCGATCTGCTCGACAAACTCCTGCCGCTTCTCTTCGCGGATCTTGACGTGTTCGTAGCGGTAAACGATATAATTCTTCGCCACCTCGAGATGACCGCCCTTCATCAAAGCAAGTTCAACAATGTCTTGCACGTGCTCCACTGAAGGAATGACTTCTGGGAAACGCTCTTCAAGAATACGAACAACCTCTTTCGTCATCTCCTCCAAATCTCCAAGCGGGAGTGGTTTGTCAGAACCAATAAACGCCTTCTGCATCGCAGAAGTGATCTTAGACGGATCGAAGGCGACAATCATTCCGTTTCTCTTTTTGATTTCGAGCATTGCCATAACGCAGGGTAAACCTTACAGCGGATAATACTCAAATAATACCTCCCTTATGCTCGAAGACCTATGTGGATAGTGCGCCACAACCCACTTTCCCACTTTTTCAATTTTTACCTCCTTTTTAGCTCATAAAATAAGGATTAAATCCACTAGCAAAATTTCTCCGACAATGTCTCCACTGCCTCAGTTACCACCCTCTCAAAAACTTCGTATGATTGTTGCCCGTGTCGGTACTGTACCCGCCACTACAAGCAATTCAAAGGTTCTTTCGCTACTACTCTTCCCTCTTTAGTGACGGGGGACGGTATGGTTCGACTTTCAAGCAGTTCAAGGACTTTTAGATGCTTTTGGGAACAGAACGAGGGAGTCGGTACTGTACGGGCATTAAGACATACTAGACAATATAAAAAAGGAAAAGGCACCCGAAGATGCCTTTACTTCACCTTATTCACGAAAATCAGTGTCCGAAGAAACCACGACCGATCTTGTCAGGAATCATCCAGAGCACCGTCTCCCGCTCAGCACACAAATCGATCACCTGCTGATCATTCACCGAACCACTGCTGGTGAAAATGGCATTTATGCCACCAACATCCACCAGAACTTCTGGAGCGTCACGGAAAGGAAAGAACGAATCACTGTAGGCGACAGAACCTTCAGTGTCATGCTTGGAGCGTTGCGCGCGAGCAATAGCAAGTCTTGCTGCTCCCACCCGGTCCTGCTGACCCACAGCATTGGCCAGTAGCATTCCGTCTTTCACGATTGTGATGGTGTTGCTGTTGGAGGTAGCGCCGATGGCCCAAGCGAACAACAAATCCCTTTGTTGTTGCGTGGTTGCGTCTCCATACTGCTGCACATCATCCACAACTTTCGGAATGAACGTGTAGTTCGGCTGTGTCAGGAAACCGCCACGTACATAACGGATTCGCAGACCCGTATCCAGGCTATTGCGGTTTAGATGCGCAAGTGCAGGATTAACGAGCAGACGACACTTCCCTTTCGCACGAGTGAAGTGCTCAATCGTTTCATCCGCGAACCCAGGTGCAATCAAACCGTCCAACTTCACCTTTTCAGCAACTGCGAGATGTTCCTTGGTAATAACAAAGTTCGTCATTATCAAGCCGCCGAAAAGCGCGAGTTCGTCTCCACGGAGAGCCTTCTCCCAGGCATCGAAACCGCCAACCCCCGCTCCGCATGGATTTCCATGCTTTGAGCCGACAACAATGTTGGGAACATGCCCAAAATTGACGTCGAAACCCGCAGCAACGTGAGTAACGGTCTGCAACAGACGATCGATATCGCACTGGTTGTTGTAGCTTGGCGGACTTCCTTCCACCAATTGGAAATTGCTGAGCGCGAGCGGGTCATCCGAACCATTCACGTACAGCACGGCTGGGGTCTGCCATCCGTTTTCGCCATACGCACAGTCGGAGACTTTTTCGCCGAAGAATCCCGCATACTTGCCGCCACTTAGATACTGAGCAGAAGCCATGCAATACTTGGCGATTGTGTACTCTCCCTTTGCTGAAAGCTGCTTTACGAAGGCATCTTCCGAGGCGCCGGATTTCAGCCAATCGATAACGCTCTGACGATCCGCTGGGTCACATACCACCACCCGACCACCTTTTGAGCCAGAACGAATCATCGTCGGACCGCCGATGTCCGTTTTCTCGATTACCGATTCGTATGTGCTGCCCTCTCTGGCAATTTCTGCTTCGAGAGGATACAGGTCAACGCACACGATATCGATATACGGAATAACGAGTTCAGCCAGTTCCGCGAGGTCTTCAGGCGTATTTTTTGCCAAAAGCCCCGCATGGACTTCGCGAGACAACGTTACGACTCGATGGCCGAGAATTGCTTCCCCGCCTACCAGTTCTGCCACATCATGCGATTCCACATGGTTCGCGACCAGGTGTTTGTGCGTACCGCCAGAGGCGTAGATTGTGAAGCCAAGCGCTACAAGTTGCTCAGCGAACTCAACGATTCCGTCTTTGTGAAAAACGGAAAGAAGTGCCGTTTTCATATATAACTCCTTCTTCAAGGTTCACCACGCAATGCCGCGTGTAGGCTTATGTCGAAAGTCTCGACTCTGACGCAACCTTATACGAAAAGGGTACTTTTATCAAATAAGGGTCCGGCTTCGTTCTTTTGGTTACATTCCTGTACCCATAGGGAGTTCAAAGGTTTTTTGGGCACCTTCCTTCCCCCTTAGTCGATGGGGGCCGGTATGGGTCGGTTTTGAGATAATTGAAGAATTTTCAGCGAGTTTTGATGAGCGAGTAGATGGAGCGACACTGTACCCTATGAAATGCTCATGCCTTTCTTGATTTCGTCTAAATATGCCTGCGCTCTTGGAACCAAAATGTTCATGTCGGGAGTAGCGCGCAGAATAAACTGCTCAAGATGCTCAAACGCTTGTGGAAAATTCTCATCTTTCTTGTAACTGAGGAACCCCACCCAAAAATACAACTGGTTTCTAAACTTACCCTGCTTTAGTAGGTCAGCGTTAAAATCTTGGGCCTGCCGAACAGCGAACATATCATTGGGGTTCTTTGCGGAAGCAATCCTGTCACAGGACCTTAAGGCCTCTGCGTAATTCCCGGTCCAGAGTTGAAGGAAGGCTAGGTTATAGAAAACGGTTTCATCGTCACCTCTATGTTTGATTGCATTCTTCATGCAAACCAAAGCTTTGGGTGCGTCGTTGTCGACCTGGAAATCCATTATCGATTGCAAGAGCATGGCGGGATAATTTGACTGGCTCTTCTCAAATGTCTTTACCAACCACCCTTTTGCCTGGACAAAGTCTCCGTTATTAAATTTCGCCTGAGCAATAGAAAGAGCTTCGGCTGACAATAGAAAAGGGATTCTTCTCTTCACTTCTTCGAGATTTGGTGGCAGGTGACCAAGGATAAGAAGGTCGCTCTCAAGTTTCGAGTGCAATGTCTGCGCTAAGATCGGATCCTGGGAAAGGAAGGCCGCTATCCCTGTGATGTACCTTGCCGCGATGTATACCGAGTCTGTCGTGTATTGAAATCCTTTAAACTCAATCGTTTCAAGAAAACGAATTTGCTTTGGAAGAACTGCGTCTATATCCCTTTTCAACATTTCGCTATTTTGCTGAGTAATTGGAACATGGAATACGGTAGCGTTGATTTCCAGAAAATATGTGTTAGCGGGGTCAAGTCTTCTCTTTATCTTCCCATGCAAGTAAAACCGACCCTTGAGACGTTTATTCAATCTCACAATCTCCTCATGTGTTTGGGTCTTTTCTGCGACATGATTCTTCAGCACATTAACATCAATCAGGCTCGAGAGACCTTCTCCTTCAATTCTAGATCTTAATTCTTCAACGAAGTCGGTCTTGAGTCTCTTTTCTTCATGATCCTCTTCCGCGTAGATCGAAACTACAAACCCTATTTTCCCTTTCGTAGTCCGTCTGGAGCAAGACCTGTTGTGTTCCCAGTAGAATACCCACAACAACAAGAGAATCGAGTACATAGAGAGACGGTAGTCTGCCCCTCCGAGTAATTGTTTGAGTAGACCATCGATTGTGGCAAAAAACGAGCCCCCAACACCAAGGCCGGCTAATAATACCCAGGGACTATGCAGATTGTTCTTGCTAAGAAGTTTGAACATTCCTTAATAATAGCGCAAAAGCCGCCTTTCGACGGCTTAGCGCACACGATGTCTTACGGGGTAGCGATTACTTATTTACCAAAGCAGACATTAGAGGAAGTATCACGAAGATTAGGAGAAGAAACCCGATGCCGATGAATGTCATTTTCTTGTCTTCAGGAAAGATTTTCATGTTGTATATTTTAGCACGAAAAGCACGACAGATGCCGTGCCTTTCGCTCCCATGATGCCGAGCGGTACTGTACTGGGTTTGACCCCTGTCGGTACTGGTTCCTGGCGTCACAACCGTGTTGCGGGGCCCGGAATCGAACCGGGGTCTGGAGGTTATGAGCCTCCCGAGGTACCTCTCCTCTACCCCGCGATATAACTCATTGCACTCTTTCATTATACACAAAAAATATCTCCTCGCAATTTCCACATTGTCACTTTACCTTATTTTATACTATAGACGACACTAAGGTAAACCTCCTACTATTCACGTAGTCTCTTTCTAGAGCAAGAAATGCTCGCGGAGAGATTTATCAGACTCGAGCGCTTCTGCAACAAGAAAGCGTACTTCTCCTACTCCACTCTTCAAATGTGCTCGTACGAGTGAAATGAACTCGTCACAAGCGTATGGGTATACCCATACGCTATCTTGAATACGCACAAACCCAGCTCCATGCAAAATCCTGCGAAGCTGGTCGCGCACGCGTCGTCTACGTTCATTAATATCAAACATAAGCACTCTCCATTTCCCATCCCAAAATGCTGGTTCAGATATTCCATATTCTCCCAACTCTATCTCATCCAACATTTTCAATCCCTTCTCGGTAAGTTCAATATGCCTGTTTCCATATTCGCCAGACACCGTAACAAGCCCTTCTTCTTTAATGCGAGCAACCCCCTGGCTAATACGACGATAGAGCTGTGCCCTATTCTTTGCGGGACGATCTAACGCTTTAAGGAAGCGTGTCATCTTCGGTGCGACAAGCGCGACACTGGCCACACCTACAACAGCAATAGAGCGTAGTAAAAGATTCTTCATTGGCACCCGCCTTTGTTTTTGTCTCTTTTCCACTTTTCCTTATTTTATACTATAGACGATGTTAAGGTAAAGTCATTTTGAGGTACTTATATACGATACTACCTAGCCCATAATGGCAGAAGAGACTTTAGCGAGGCGTGCAAGGAACGCCTCGCGGGCACGCTCGACGTTTTCTTCTTTACCTTTCCAGATTTCAAGTGCCTCTTCTTGGAGCGCGCGCGAGTAAGAGAATGTGAGTGGCCACGGCGCGTCCACCTTTTTCGCCTGCTTCATAATTGCAGAAAGGTTTTCTGTTGCTTGATCGGGCGTTTGCCCTCCTGACAAGAACACGATACCTGCTATCTGGCGTGGTACGCTCGCCATGAATGCCCCAAGCGTGTCTTCTGCCACTTCTTCTGGCGTATCTTTCTTCCCGCTCTCGTGCCCAGAAAGAACCATTGAACTCTTCAAGATGAGGCTCGCGGGATCGACCGAATGCTCTTTCAACACCGAGAAAAGTGTTTGGAGTATTTCTTGCAATACTACTTTCGCGCGCACGCGACTGTGCGTGCCTTCGTACAGCACCTCGGGTTCGAGGATCGGCACGAGCCCAGCAGACTGCACCTCCTTTGCGTATTGCGCGAGACGTTTCGAATTCTCATGCATGGCGAGGGCTGACGGAAGAGTGTCTCCTTCTATACGAATAACAGAGCGCCACTTCGTAAAGATCGCCCCCTGCTTTTTATATTCGACGAGACGCTCAGGTAAATCGAGTAGCCCCTTGGTAATAGATTCCTTCGGGCTCCCCGGCATCTCCTCGAGCCCTAGATCCACCTTAATCCCCGGCGCGATACCGCGCGCAGCGAGTGACACAGGAAAAAAAACTCCGTTATTCCCCTTTTGGGTAAGCGTCTCGGAAAATAGAATGACACCCGAAAGGTACTGTTCTACTCCGGGTGTATTAAGAAAGAGATCTCGTTCTTGCCGACGAGTCTCTTCACTCGCGGAGATCCCGTACTGCGCGAGACGCTTGGTAACTGCGGGGACACTCTCATCTGCAGCAAGGATGCCCTTGCCTTCTACAAAAAATGCGCGCGCATCAGCAACAAGATCATTCATATATCTATCGTAGCATGTGCCTCGTGCTAGAATACTCAATATGGACTTTATTGCTATCGGAGACACGGCGACAGACGAATTTATTAAATTAAAAGAGGCGACTATCGCCACCACTGGCGAAGAATCGACTATCTCAATGCCGTGGGGAGATAAAATCCCCTACGATTCTTCAATTCTTATTCCTGGCGTTGGTAACGCGGCGAACGCCGCGGTCGCCGCGGCGCGTCTTGGGCTTTCTGCTGGCTTCGTATCAAATATAGGAAAGGACAGCTATGGTGACGAGACGCTCGCGATGTTTAAAAAAGAGGGTGTGGCGACAGATTACATCTCCATACACGAAAACATTCCTACCAATCACCACTACGTCCTCTGGTATGAGGCAGAGCGGACCATACTCATTCGCCACGAAGCATATCCGTACCATCTTCCAGAAGATTTTATTGCACCAAAGTGGCTGTACCTCTCCTCCACCGGCGAGGGCGCAGAAGCGTTCCACCAAAATCTTGCGCAGTGGCTCAAGGAACATCCGGAGACAAAACTCGCCTTCCAGCCAGGCACCTTCCAGATCAAAATGGGGAAAGAGGCGCTCAAAGAGCTCTACGCAGTAACCGAGCTCGTCGCCTGCAATAAAGAGGAGGCAGAAAAAATTCTTGAAGTTGGCGAGACTGACATCCCTACCTTACTTAGAGAAATGCACGCGCTTGGCCCAAAGATAGTGCTCATCACCGATGGTGTCCGTGGTGCATACATTTCAGATGCAACTCAAGTTTTCAAGATACCAATGTATCCTGATTCCCGTCCGCCCGTAGACCGCACCGGTGCAGGAGACGCGACCACCTCTACGGTCGTCGTAGCGATCATTCTTGGGAAATCTCTTCCTGATGCGCTTACCTGGGGCCCCATAAACTCGATGTCAGTGGTACAAGAGGTCGGCGCACAGAGAGGACTCCTCTCTCGCGAAGCGCTCGAAGCATATCTCGATAAGGCGCCTGCTACGTATCGCGCCGAGACACTCTAGTTCCTTCCTTCGTATAACAGCGCGTAGGCGTCTTCAGAGACGCCAAACGAGGCGATGACATTTTCATCAAAGCTTATTCTTACAATTATAAGTGTCGCCATCGCACCAACAACGGTGATCGCAAGTATCGCAAGGTATGAATTTACTCTTCTGCTTTTCATAGTGATTGATTTTGAAATACCATTACCTCTTTTATCAAAGCAGTAGCATCGAGGCCGTAGTGCGCAAGAAGCTCATCTGGAGTCCCCGATTGTCCGAAGCTATCTTGCACGCCAAGCCGGCGTATCGGCACCGGATTCTGTTCTGAAAGGAGCTCTGCAACCGCACTCCCCAACCCACCTGCGACCTGGTGCTCTTCAAGGGTTATTATTCTGCCCGCGCGCTTCGCTACACTAATCACCGCTTCAGTATCAAGAGGTTTGATAGTCGGCACGTGTAGTACGAGCGTCTCCACTCCTTCCTTTGAGAGCGCTTCTGCAGTAGAGAGCGCCGTGGCACTTAACGACCCAGTCGAGAGTATCGCCACACGTGGCTTCTCTGTATCCCACAAGAGAAGCGCCTTCCCTATCTGAAATGGCGTCTCCGGAGTCGTAAGCACTGGCGAAGCTTGGCGCCCAAAGCGCAGATACGCTGGCGCGCCGAGCTTCGCCACCGCGATAGTCGCCTTGCGCGCCTCCTCTGCATCGAGTGGGACAATGACCGTCATGTTCGGTAGCATACGCATCATCCCTATATCCTCAAGCATCTGGTGTGTTGCGCCGTCGGGCCCCACCGACACACCTGCGTGCATACCGCACACAACCACGGGCATATTGTTTAAGGCAATGGTTGTGCGAATCTGCTCATAATTTCTCCCAGGAGAAAACGCGGCGTAGCTCGTGATAAAAGGGATCTTACCTCCTGCCGCCATACCAGAGGCAACTGTTGCCATATTCTGTTCTGCCACTCCCATCTCGATAAATCGCTCTGGAAATTCTTTCTCGAACACTTCTGCGCGCGTGCTCTCCTTCAAGTCTGCAGAGAGCACCACTACGCGCGCATCAAGACGCCCCGCCTCGGATACGCCCGCGCCAAACCCGTCACGCGTCGCGAGACGCTTTCCTTCGCTCGTACCAAATGTCTCCGATATTTTCGCAAGTGGGTTACGCATATTCTTTGGTTATCTTCCCACCCATTAGGCGTATCTGCTTGAGGAAACGCTCTGCCTCTTCTTTGGATGGCGACTTGCCGTGCCAGTGGTAGTCGAACTCGATTTCGGGCACTCCCTTTCCAGGAATCGTATGTGCGATTATCAGCGTTGGCTTCTCGTATATTGCCTGCGCTTCATTCACCGCCCCCACAAAAGCGGGGATGTCATTACCATTCACTTCAATCACGTGCCAATTAAATGCGCGGTACTTATCGGCAAGTGGCTCAAGAGGCATAATGTCTTCGGTCATACCGTCTATCTGGATATTATTTCTATCAATAATTGCCGTGAGATTGGAGAGTTTATTTTTCCCGATAAAAAGCACTGCCTCCCACGTGTTCCCTTCTTGCTGTTCTCCGTCGCTCATCAGGCAATACACGTGTTGCTTCTTCCCGTCCATTCGGAGCGCATATGCCATTCCGCCAGCCTGCGAGAGCCCCTCACCAAGAGGGCCAGATGTTGTCTCAAGCCCGGGGAGCTTCGCGCGCTCGGGGTGCCCTTGCAACCGACTTCCAAATTTCCGTAGCGTTTTACATTCTTCAACTGAGAAATATCCTGCGTGCGCGAGCGTCGCGTAGAGCACTGGGCAGATATGTCCGTTAGAGAGCACTACGCGATCGCGCTCCTCCCACAGTGGATATGTTGGGTCGTGGCGCACGAGGTGGAAGTAGAGTGCAGTGAAGATATCTGCCATCCCGAGCGGGCCCGCCGTGTGTCCGCTCCCCGCCTCAACGAGCATTTCTATAATCGTCTCGCGAATCTCCTTCGCTTTCTCCTCAAGTACTTCTACTTGTATGTCCGTGAGCATCATTACTTCTTAAGTATACCCCGTGAGATACCTTTCCCGCACATTACGGTGGTGATTATAATTTAGTGTTTTATCTCACTGGGATACTCTATGCTGAAAAAGGACTTTTGAGATTTTCAATAGTATCAACGATTGCCTGCGGGTCGCCAGCGTTGAGACTCGAGCCCACAATAAGATTCGTAACCCCACGCTCTATGAGTAGGTGCGCGTTTGTAAGTGAGACTCCGCCGTCCACCTGGAGCGCTATGTCTGGGTGGTGCTTGTGGAGAGTGCTCAACTTCTCAAGCACACGCGTATCAAACGCCTGCCCTTGCCTACCTATTGTCGCGATACCCATACACTGAACATATTGCACTTGCGAGAGGTGTGGCTCGATAAGTGAGAGGTCGGTCGTGTTACTCAGCGCGAGTCCAACAGAGATAAGCCCGTCTCCAACACCATACTTTTTATGTATCAAATGAAGTAATGTAGAGATGTCAGTAGATGTCTCAACGTGGAGCGTGAGGCGAGACGCCCCAAGAATAAGCCAGTCGTGTACTGCCTTCTCTACATCAAGGCACATAAGATCAATCTCATATTCTATTCGTTCTAGATACGGGAGCGTCTTTTCATTTTCTATCATTTTCTGCATTTCAGCAGGGGCTGTGTACGGCCACGTTGCTGGCGTTGCGAACTTCCCGTCCACCACGTCTATCTGTACGCGAGAAATCGAGGAGAGAGAGGCGAAGAGAGCGAGTTTTTCGTTGAGGTCTGTAAGCGAGGTGGGGAGGACGGCTGGGACGACGATCATGGTATTAAAATTTCGATAGTCGGCGAATGTGTCGTTCCTCCTTAGAAAATGGTGTTTCGAGGAATGTACGTACTGCCTCGCGCGCCTCGCCTTCAGTAAGAGAGCGCGCGCCAAGCGAGAGGATATTTGCATTGTTGTGAGTGCGCGCGAGGCGGACAATATCGTGCCCGCCTCCGTAGAAGAGAGCGGCGCGCGCGCCCTTCACTCTGTTTGCGCACATCACCTCGCCCTGCCCGCTACCTCCACCAATAATCGCAACCGATCCTTCTTCGCGCGCGACACGCTCGGCGCACGGCGTTACGAAGTCTGGATAGTCGTCAGCCGAGTCCTCCTCATATGGACCGAGATCCTCTACTTCGTGTCCGAGCTCCTGCACATACGCAAGTAGATTGTTCTTAAGAGAGAAGAAGGCGTGATCTCCTGCAAAATATATTTTCATACCGCTACAAACGTATCGGGTGTGCGCCAGCAGAGAGCACGTGGCGCACAAGACTCTCGGTATATCCCATCTCGTTGTCGTACCACGCGAGCACCTTGACCAAGGTACCGTCCACGACGCGTGTCATGCCAAGGTCTGCGATAGAGGCGTACGGCTCACCGATTATGTCGCTTGAGACCAGATCCTCTTCAGCAATCTTAAATATACCTTCCCAACGCTTCTCTTCTGCCGCTTTCCTCAAAAGATTATTTACCTCCTCTACCGTTGTCGACCTCTTCGCGATGAAGGTGATGTCGGCAATAGATCCAGAGACCACAGGTACCCGAAGTGAGATCCCGTCGAACTTACCCTTCAAGCTTTCATACACCTGTGCCACCGCTGTCGCCGCCCCCGTACTCGTCGGTACGATATTTTGTGCTGCCGCTCTACCCTCTTTATTGTCTTTCTTAGACGGACCATCGACAAGCGACTGACTCGCCGTGTAGCCGTGGGTGGTAGAGAGGATCGCCTTCTCGATACCGATCGTCTCGTCGAGAATCGCGATCACGGGGCTCGCCGCGTTGGTTGTACACGAGGCGTTGCTACTTATCGTACAGGTCCCCAGACGATCTTCGTTGATACCCATCAAGACCGTAGCGCCGAGAGACGCCTCGCCCTTAGCGGGAGCGGTGATAACCACCCGCTTCGCTCCCGCAGTGATATGCGCACTCGCCTTGTCATATTCAGTGAAGAATCCTGTGGATTCTACTACCACATCAATCTTGAGCTCTCCCCACGGAAGCATTGAAGGGTCCTTCTCTGAGAAAAACTTTACCCGCTTCCCATCAAGTACGAGCGCGCCCCCTACCACGTCCGCCTCAACAGAAAACGGCGCCTTGCCGTACACCGTGTCGTGGCGAAGTAGGTATGCGAGGTTCTCTAGTGAGCCGAGGTCGTTGATAGCGACAATCTCAACATCGCGCCCATAGGAGCGCCGTACAAACGCCCGCCCGATACGTCCTAACCCATTTATCGCAACGCGAATCATAATGTATATAGTATATCACTCTCTGCCTTGAGTAGTTTACAGTGCTCGTAGCTTCCCCACCTCTTTTACTATCTTCTCCAAGCTGTTAAGTAGTGCCTCCTTGCTCGGGTCAATGGTTAAGTGAGGTTTCTTCGGTATTTCATACGGGGTATCTTTACCTATCTTTCCTCCCTTTATGTAGATCCAATACGGATTAATCATTTTAGTTATTTTCTGGCGCGTTGAGCGAAATGGTGCGATGACAGATACAACCACATTAAGATTCTGGCCGTTTAATATTGCCGCTAAGCGGGCTACGCGCATATTGTGCGCGTCCCGGTCTTTCTTGCTGAACCCAAGGTCGGTAGAGATAGACGCTCTCAGTTCGTCCCCGTCGAGCACGACTGCGTTTAGTCTCTCCTTGAGTAAGTAGGCGAGTGAGGTTTTCCCAGAACCAACGTTCCCGGTGAGCCAGATAACTCTCTTTTGGCTATTACGTATCTTGGTCGCAGAAATTTCTTCAATTTCCTTTCCCAGACGAATCTTACGAATACCCCACCCGACGTCGCGACCGTAACATACCTCTTTTATGTCTGGCAGTGGAATGACTTCTACATTCTTATTTTTCTTATATATCTTTTTTATATTTGAAATGCGCTTCTCGAGAGCGTATGGATTCTTCTCAGAGATAGGAGTGTCCCGTACTGCGATAACGACCTTGCCTCCCTCTTTCAAGACGGTGTCGATGAGCGTTTTATGTCCCTGATGAAACGGCTGATACCGACCTATAAACAGTGATTTAG
>CAYGEV010000001.1:0-25267 GCA_964349035.1 uncultured Candidatus Saccharibacteria bacterium | reverse complement strand
AATAGAAATGATCCGAGGTCTGCAACTTCCTCCAATCTTCAAGGAGTTTCGTATTCACCGCTCCAGGAGAAATAGCATTTACCCATATCTTGCGGTCTTTGAGTTCAGCCGCCACCGTCTCTGTAAGGCGAGCAATACCGCCCTTTGCGGCCACGTATGAACTTGCGTTTGGATATGCACCCTCACCACCACCAACAAAGTTAATGACAACGCCTCCAGTGTTGTTTTTCATAAGTGGTACAAGAAAATGTATGCCGAGAAATGGCCCAAACAGGTTTACATCGAGCGCCTGTCTCCACTCTTTTGGATTAACATCAGTACTCGGACCAATAGGTCCATACACCCCAGCGGCATTCACTAAGATATCAATGGTGCCACATGTACTCGAAATTTCATCAGCTAAAAGCTTCACCTCTCCTTCTTGCGACATATCAACGACCCTGCTGTGGACGATACCGAATGTCTGCAACTCAGTCTGAGTCTGTTTGAGTTCTTCTGCGCTACGTGCGACTAAGAACACTTCAGCTCCCTCTTTCAGATATTCTACGGCAATTGCCTTGCCGATACCGCGACTTCCTCCAGTAATCACCGCTTTTTTATTTTCGAGAGTTTTCATTGTTTCTTGTATATTTTCTCAAC
The DNA here is from genome assembly GCA_964349035.1 of uncultured Candidatus Saccharibacteria bacterium. Taxonomy (GTDB): domain Bacteria; phylum Patescibacteriota; class Minisyncoccia; order Phycocordibacterales; family Phycocordibacteraceae; genus C7867-001. The sequence continues at coordinate 24,628 of CAYGEV010000001.1, read as the reverse complement.
TATCTGCAGTACTGCATGAGCGTCATTCCCAGAAGCCCTGAGTACGGCATCACCTCGCACCGCACGTACAAAGTCCTCCATTTCACGCCTGAGCGAGTCATGCTTCCTTTCCTTACCAAATACATACTTCTTTTCTATTGGTCGTGAAAAGGTTACGTCACGCTTCCCCCACGTGAGACGTTCAGGCCCTTGATAACGCTGATCGAGACCATCAATAAGAAGATACCCTGCGTCGCCGAATATCTCAAACGAATGTACCCATTCCCAATTGGTCCAGCTCACGTGTATTGAGGCTACCTTACCAGTTTCCGTGCGCATAAGAAGAAAGCCATTGTCTTCTACCTCCCCTCCCCAGAAAAAGTTCTCGGCGAATCCATGCACTTGTTTGAAATCACCAAGAAACCATCTCGCCATATCAATCATATGCATACCCTGATCCATAAGTTCGCCTCCTCCAGCAATGTCTTTAGAAAATCGCCATTCCTTGCCATATCCTGGACGCCCGCCAAACCCATACCTGGCACGCACGAATGAGATGTTCCCGATGCCGCCTTTTTCGAAAATCTCTCTTGCTTGTATATATGCTGGATGATACCGGTGATTGAACCCTGGCATATATATAAGATTCTTCTTCTTCGCGATACGCACATTCTTTTGCACTTCTGCTGATGTTATGCCAGACGGCTTTTCGCATAGCACATGCTTACCAGATGAGAGTGCGGCAAAAGAAATCGGCGCAAGCCACTTATGTGGCGTAGCAACAAGTATCGCGTCGATACTCTTATCAGCCATGACCTGCTTCCAGTCCTTTACCGTTATGCAGTTGGGAAAAAGCTTCGCGATGGCGAGCGCTTTTTGTTCATCAATATCAACGACCGCACTAAGAATAATCCCTTTAGTGCCTCTCAACGCCTCAGCCCACAACGTACCTATGCCACCAGCACCAATGAGGGCTAGATTGATATTTTTTTTATTAGAGCGAGTACTCATATTAGTCTTTACGAAAAGGATCAACTCGACGGAGCGTAAATGCAGGAGTCTTCATTATTTCTTGTATCTTTTCTGCAGTCCACTCTCGCCACGAATCCCAGAGGACACTTACTAATTTCCCTGAGAGTCCGTCTGAGGCAGATGAGCCTAGAAATAAACAAAGCTCCGCGACTTTTTCTCGTGGCGTGCCTCCATCCTGCTTTTGTTTAAGAAATTGTTGGTATTTTTTCTTACCAACTCTCTCCTCCCCCGCCTCAAGCGCTTCGTCAAGAAACTTTGTATTGACGCTCCCCGGAGCTATTGCGTTAATCTCAATTCCAAAAGGAAGTAACTCTTCTGCAAGAGTTTCAGTAAGGCGCACGATCGCAACCTTTGAAGAATTATATGCAGTAAAATTAGGAAACGGACCATCGCCCCCACCAGAGAAGATAACGATCTTCCCTTTTCCTTTCTTTTTCATTTGCGCCCCAACTGCACGAACCATATAGAGTGCACCGAACACATTGACTTCATATGTTCTTCGCCAATGTGCCGTATCAACATCGAGCATCGGCCCGATTGGTCCATATATACCTGCGGCGTTCACAAGGATATCAATGGTACCCATCTTTTCTATCGCCTCATTCGTTACGCGATTGACGTCCTGCTCGTTTGAAACATCTCCTACCGCTCCAGCCACATTAGGAAATGCCATGGAAAGCTCCGAAACGGTTCGTGGCAATTCTTCCGGCTCATTCGCGACAAGAAACACCGTTGCTCCTTCTTTCAAGAACTCTTCCGCGACAGCACGCCCGATACCACGACTACCGCCAGTAATGAGTGCTTTCTTGCCCAGGAGTTTCATATGAGAAGATTATACCTTTTCTGCACGACCTACGCCCTTATATACAAATCCCGCTTCTATAATTTTACCCTCCTTAGAGACTAGAAAATTTGATGTGTCAAAAAATATGGCCCCGGACTTTGCTTGCGTGCCTAAACGCTTAAAGTCTAAGTCCTTAAATTCTGCCCACGTGGTGAGCACCACAATGGCATCTGAACCCGACGCCGCCTCATATGCATTATTAGAAAATACGACTCCAGATATCCCGATTTCATGTTCGTCTGCTACCGGATCGTATAGACGTACTGAAGCTCCTTTCCCGAGAAGCTCTCGAGCGACCTCAAGAGGATATGAACGTCGCAAGGTCTTTGTACCTGGTTTATACGTAAGACCAAAAAGTGCCACCGTCTTCCCCTGCAGATAGCCGAGATCTTGGAATAGTTTTGAGGCAATCAAGCCTTTGCGCGCCTCGTTTTTAAGATAGATAGACTCGATGACGGATGGTTGGATAGAGTGCTCTCGCGCAAGATTAGTGAGTATCTTTACATCACGGTTTAACGTACCTCCTGAGAAGCTTACCCCAGCGTCAAGATATGCCTTTGGGCCAATGCGCGGATCTGATTTGAGCACGCGCGTTACCTCGAGCATGTCCGCACCAACTCTTTCAGCTATGTCTGCAAGATCATTTGCGAAAGAGATCTCTGTAGCGAGAAAAGCATTAAGCGCGTGCTTGCCCATCTCCGCAGATGCCGGCTTCATGGAAATGATTTCTGCCGGATGTGGGAGTGTCGCAAATATATGACGCATGGTCTCGACAGCGCGTTCAGAACTCGCGCCCACAATAACACGAGCCGGGTCAAGGAAACACTTGACCGCTTCTCCAAGACGTAGATTTTCAGGAGTATATACATAGTCAAAAGAAAGTTCGGGACGTGCCTCACCTATACGACTGATAATCTTTTCTGAGGTACCTACTGGAAGTTGACTTGAAACGACAAATACAACATTGTCTTGTAGATGCGGAATTGCAGAATCAACTGCCATAAAAACAGAAGACAGATCCACCTCATCGTTATCTTTCACAGGCGTGTCGATGGTGAGCCACACGACAGAACATTCTTTGAGCGATGCATACTCTGTCGCATAGCGAAGCCGTTTCGCTTGGAGATGTTTCGAAAGCAACGCTTCAAGGTTTGGCTCAGGTAGCGGAGGAATGCCCGCATTCAACTTCTCAACGCGAGCAGCATCTTCGTCGACGCCAATAACCGCGTGTCCCAATTCTGCAAGACCCGCAGAATATATTTCTCCGAGGTGCCACAACCCAATAACGCCAATAGTAAGAGGAGACTGCATAGAGTCGTTTCGTAAGGTAAAAATACCACGAAAGTACGCCCTTGCAGAGAGCTTGCATTTATGTTGAAAACATGTTATACTGGTAGATAGGGGGTTAGGGTCTACCCTACACCCAGCTAGTCGCTTGAAAGTGTAATAAAAATCAACGTTTTTTAACCCTGAAGAAGAGAGGTGCTCATGTCATTCGACGTGATTGTAGGGCTGGGTCGCGGGATCCAGATGTTGTCCGCCAATGCTCCACCGGCAGAGACCAGTTCGTGGGGTCTCACTGAAGACCTCGAACTGTGTGACACAAACTCAGCGCATTTGCGAGTTCGCGTGCCGGTCGACGACGAAAGTCCGTACTGCATGGTGGGTGGTGGCGAAATGATCTTGGAGGCAGCATGCCTCCTGATTCAACAGTACCAACCGGAAGTCGCCGTGTGCGCCTACGGTCATCGTGCCGACTACTTGGCGAAACTCGACGCTCCGTCGGAAAGTGAAGTGATGAGCGCAATGCTCAAAGCGCGGTTCGCTGAAACCGAGCTCTTGCCAGAAATCGTGGTGTGGCCACGTGAGCGCCAGCTCTCAATGCCATCTAACACTCGGCAAGAACTGTTGAACTTGTTCGATCTCGCGATTGAACGTGGTCTCGACAGTATTGCAATAGTTGCTGTCGGCGTCCATGCTCCCAGGGTGGCAACGTACGTGTTGAAACACATGTCCGTGTACCCGCAGTACCGCAGTCTCCGCGTTGTAGTACTTGAAGCGGAAGAAGTATTGCTTGCGGAAGATCGCGAGCAATACACTCCGCGCGTCGAAGCACTGCGCAACTCGCAATCGTTTGCCCGCAACTGGGCACGCGAAGCAACCGGGATTTCGAAGATCGTCCGCGATGTCTACGGCGATGCGAAACCCCAAGTGGTTACCTGAACCAAACGGCCGTCCCCACCAGGGACGGCCGTTTTTACGAGATAAGGGTGCCTACAGCGTGCAAGCCTGACGCAACAAAGTCGGCTTTCGTATCAGGAAAAAACTCATCGTCTTTACTCGGCCCTCCAGTAGATACCAAGATTGTTTTTAGACCAGCGCGCTTGCCGGTTTCTACGTCGCGCAACCGGTCCCCGACCATCCAGCTTTTAGGCATCTCTATAGAGAACTCTCTTTGTGCTTGTTCGATGAGCCCGATCCCTGGCTTACGGCATCTACACTGCCCTTCTGTACGATACTGGTGCGGACACGTGTAGATAGAATCTAGGTGAGCGCCACTCTCGGCAAGCTGTCTGGACAGCTCTGTGTTTATCTCCAACAGACCTTCTTGTGATAAAAGTCCCTTTTCTATGATTGGCTGATTCGTAATACCGATGACAAGGTATCCTCTACGATTCAAATCTGCAATGGCCTCCGCAACGCCAGGCAACAACTTAACCTGCGAAGGAAGAGTAAGTATATCGACTTGTTCGATGAGTGTCCCGTCTCGGTCGAAAAAGACTGTGGGGCTCATTATTTCTTTCCGACGGACTCCCACTTACCCTTTTGTGAACGAAACTTCGGGTGCGAGACGATAAGGTGCCAGATGACCGCCTGATACCCTTCCGTGTGTGGCGTTACATTCTCATGATTTACGGTTGGTACAATTGCGCAGGCATGCGCGACCTTGGCAGTGTATCCTCCATCACGCCCAACAATTCCCAATATCTTGGTGCCCACTTTCTTACAGAGCTTGAGCGCCTCAACAATGTTTGCACTTACGTTCTTCTCGGCATTTCCTCCTCCTACCGAAAATACCAATACCGCGTCTTTCTTGGCGAGATTACTCCCAAGAAGCCAATTTGAGAAAATCGTATGGAACCCATCGTCGTTTGCGCGGGCCGTAATCTCTGACACATTATCTGCAGGCGTATATGCCTCAATGGAAGCGAGCTTTCTAAAATCATTCACCGCATGACTTGCGTGCCCTGCGCCGCCACCAATACCAAGGATAAAAAGACGTCCCTTATCGTCACGAACTTTTTTCAAAATCTTAATCATCGAGTTAATCTCTTTCTGATCAAGCTGTTTCGCGATCATCTGCGTTTCTTTGAGATACGAGCTGATGTAGTCCTTGTACATAGTGAAAGTATTATTCGTAAAGCGTGTAGCCGGCCTTCTGTCCGTCATCGTAGAACATCTTAACTGTTTGTAGCGAGAATTCCTCATGATCAAGACCGATGTTTTCAGCTTTTTTCAGTACATCTGGCGTCACAGTAATAATATGTGAGCCGGCCTCCTCAGCGTGGTAAATGTTTAGAAGCTCTCGTGGGCTCGCCCAGAGCAATTCAAAATTTGGACAGTCCCTGAGGATATTCTTCGCCTGCTTCATAAGAGGTAGTGGGTTCACGCCCGTGTCCGCGATACGACCAGCAAATACAGAAATAATAGCTGGGACATCTTTTCTGAGCGCGTCTCGCGTCTGATGTACTTGCACAAGCGAGAAGATGGCAGTCACATTTAACTTAATACCGTCTGCAGAGAGTTTCTTAATCAAATCGTATGATGGTTCCTTCTTGGTATTCGTAATAGGAATTTTTACGTAGACGTTCGGCGCCCATGACGCGATAATACGCGCCTGACGCTCCATCTCGTCAAAGTCGTCAGAAAATACTTCAAACGATACTGGCTTATCCTTAATCTCAGCAAGGACTTCTTTTGCAAACCCGGCATAGTCCGTAATACCTGCCTTACGCATCAAGGTCGGGTTCGTTGTGAGCCCTTTGATAAGAGGGTCTTTTGAAAGCGCGACCATACTTGCCTTTTCTGCACCATCGGCAAATATCTTGATATTCAGCTCATGCAACTTCTTCATGGGAGTCATATTAAAAATTAGCAAGCACCTTGGAGCCCTCCATATCAAAGCGGTAACGCATCTCGCGAAGATTGAACTGCTTCATAGCCTCTCTAAACGCTCGATGTTTCTCTGGCACATAGAAGGTAAAGAATCCGCCTCCACCAGCGCCAGAGATCTTACCGCCAAGCGCACCGTTAGCGAGCGCGTGGTCGTATATCGTATCAAACTCTGGATTGGTCATTTTCGTTGAGATCTTCTTTTTGTGTTGCCAGTGCGCGTGGAACTTCGTCCCCACCTCATCAAGATTTCCTTCTTCCACTGCCTCGAGGATCTCGTAACCGAGCTGTTTAATATAATGCATACTCTCTGTAACCGCCTTATCATCCTGTGCAATTGCCTTAGATTGTTCAGTCAAAATTACATCAGCATTTCTCGTAACTCCAGTGAAGAACACAAGTAGGTTCTGATTTAACTCGTCTATTACATCAAGAGAGGCATTTGCTTTGCGTGCCTTCACCTGTCCGTCCGTACCAATATCAAGAACCGTGAGCCCGCCGAGCGCTGCGAGATATGGATCTTGCTTACCAATAGGACGTTTCAATACACCAGCTTCAATCTTGAAATCTTCTTCCGCTAATTGCTCGAGTGGGACATGATCGCGCTTCAGCGTATGGAGCGCGTGTAGAAGCCCAACCGCGTAACAACTCGACGAACCAAGCCCTGTTCCTGATGGAATATCGGCGATGGAGCTTATCTCTATATTTTTCTCAATACCAGCAAAGTGCAATATCTCTTTTGCAACTTGGTGACGAACTTCATGTACGCTATCAACGGTTTCTGACTCTGAATACTTAAGACGAATAAGATCGTCCGAGGCAGGTCGATTTACATCTATATGCATATATTTATCGATGCCTGCTGAGAAAATGAAACCGCCGTGCTTCTCATAGTAAGAAGGCAAGTCGGTACCGCCACCACCCAAAGTGATTCGGAAAGGAGTCCGCGTAATAATCATATCGGCTTATGCTACCACTCCTACCTATTCTCGCAACAAGAGGTCAGTATTCGCAAGTAAATAATCTACAGTATCGAGAATCCCATTCTCAATTGAGTGTTCAGGACTCCACCCAAGGGAACGTAGTCGTTTCGTATCGAGAAGAACTTTGTGGTCACCAATCCACCCACCCGTACCGCCAGTGAAGTGAAATGTTGGCGTGAGTCCCATACGTTTTGCAATAATCGTCGCACTATCTTTAATAACAAGTGTTTCTTCGTGACCAATATTAAAAACATTGAACGGCTTCGTAAGAGCTCCGGACTCTGCTCCGTCGAGAGTCGCCTGGAGTCCGCGCATGAGATCTTTGATGTGAATATAAGATTTCGGCAGATTGCCATCTCCCAAGATCTCCATGCGTGTGGAATCTGCTTTCAACTTCTTCACAAAATCAAATACGTGCCCGTGTGTATAGCGAGGACCCACGATCGATGCAAAACGAAATACGACTGCCGTCATCCCATAGCCGTGACAATACGATGAAATAAGACCCTCTGCAGCCGCCTTAGAAGCCCCATAGAGCGACGTTTGCTCTGGAAATGGCTCATTCTCTGGTGTTGGAAATATCATAGGGTCTCCGTACACAGCAGAGGTTGAGCTGAAAAGAATCTTCTTTGCTCCTGCCCCACGACACGCCTCAAGTACATTCCATGTACCAATAGTGTTCACATCAAGATCTTTGCGAGGATGCTTAAGTCCATGGCGCACATCAGCATTAGCAGCGAAGTGCGCCACCCAGTCTGGCTTTACCTCCTCTACTGCGTTCTTTATTTCTTCTAGAATCGTAATGTCACCCTTAACAAATCGAAACTTTGGATTCTGTAAGGCATCCTGTATGAAAAACTCTTTCCCCGTAGAAAGATTATCGAAACATACCACCTCATGTCCCCCACGTAAAAGATGATCACAAAAGGTACTCCCGATAAACCCCGCCCCGCCCGTGACGAAAAATTTCATTACTTGTATCCTAACTCAGCCTCATCCTACTGTCGAGAATACCCTCAAGATATGTCTGAAGGCACCAAGAGTACTTCAGTCTTTCCAGACTTCTTTATATCGAACGGTTCTACCCGGCATGTAGGATTATTGAAAAAGAAAAGAAACGGTTTGTTTACTCGTAGCGCATATGGCGTATATCCATGTATCAGAGAACGAAATCTATCTTCAGTCTCAAAGTCTTGCTTTGCATACTCCATCACTATAATCGGGCGGAATACTCTCATGGTCTCTTGAAGACCCTGCAGTACAAACTGCTCGTAGCGTTCTACATCTATTTTTATAAAGTCGACCCTCGACAAGCCAAGAGCAGCAACGACATCATCCCCTTTTTCAATCGGGAGAATACCCGCTTCTTTGTTGGTTGGCCAATGTTTATCAATGAAAGAGCCGACCCCTCGAGATTCCCTCTCGGGCGCGTAATACGCCGCATCTTTCTTCGCTTCGCCAAGTCCCACCGCATGCAAAAACACGTTCGTCATGCCGTTTTCTTTCATCAATACTTTGAATTGTTCGCAATATTCTGGATTCGGCTCGAACGCATGAACCTCCTTCCCTTTTGTAGCAAAAAACAGTGAGTGGTGTCCGACGTTTGCACCGACATCAAGCACGATGCTCTCAGAAGATATTCTCGAACCCATATATTCCATGACTTCTTTTTCATGAGCGCCATAGAAGTACACATGCCTGTCGAGGACATTATCGAAATTCCCACGGTACACGCGACCAAAGAACGGGACGACAAATTCATAATCAGTCCGCTTCATGTATTGGAAGATCCGGTAGCGCAATCCCCATCGTATCCAGGGTATGGTACCGATTGCACGAAAGATTTTATACTGCAGATGCCTAAAGAAAGACATGTGGTTCACTTACACACTTGCGCCAGCATCAGCGAAAAGCTTTTCATACTTCTCTATCATACACTCAATTGCGAATGGTTCTGCTGATTTGCGAACAGCCTCTCGCATACGCTCGAGGTCGAGAGCGGCCATCTTGGCTAGGCTCTCTGCCACCGCTTCTTTCGTGTACTCAGGAATAAAGAAGCCGTTCACCCCTTCTTTAATGATCTCGTCAGGCCCCGCGGTCTTCGTACTTACGAGCGGGAGACCCGCCACAAGCGCCTCGACGTGGGTAGTACCAAATCCTTCCACAAGAGATGTCGATACGAAGAAGTGAGAGATTTTGAAAAATGGATACATCTGCTTCTGATATCCAAGGAAACGCACTTTCTCTCCGATACCGAGCTCCTTCGCATACGCTTCGAGCTCATGAACCAAATTCCCCCCGCCGATAACGAGGAGGCGGTATTCGGGGTGAGATGGAGCAAAGAGAGCGAACCCCTCGAGCGTGAGACGCTGATTCTTCTGGGGCACCACGCGCGCAACCGAAAGAATTATTTTATTCGGAGGAGTAAATCCGGTACGCTTCCACGTCTCAAGTGGATCAGACTCATCCATTTCTTTCTGCATCGCCCTGATGTCGATACCGCCATGGTTGATAAAAAACTTTGACGGAGATATGTGCTCCTGCTTCGCCGTAAAGCGTGCAACCGTCTTCGATACCGCGACGATACGGTATGTCACCCACGAAAGACACCAGTCAGCAACTTTCTGAAGCAATGTCTTATCAACATAAGTATTATGCTCGGCAATAATCACGCGATAGCCGAAAAGTGGCTTCAGGAACCGCATAACCGTATTGCTGAAAAACAGGTTTGAGAACACGACGTCAGGATTACTCTCCCGGAGCGCGCGCCAGAGCATTCTCCACGCGCGCATATCGAAAAATCCCTTGAAACGCAAATCATATATCTGTGTACCGGCAGGAAGCTGGTCAAACAAATATTGCTTCTCGTCGCTATGTTTGCGCATAAGTGTAATCAAAACGGGAGTAAAGCGTGTGCGGTCTATGCGCTTAATTATTTGCAAAAGCACATTTTGTGCCCCACCGATAAGAAACCCATTAATAACGAGAGCAACCTTGATGGGCTTCGATGCCCCCGTGGTCACATTATCTATAGTCTGACTACGGGAACCATTCGTCGGCTTAGTAAGCAAAAGATGAAATGAGTCGAAATAAAATGCACGCAGGATACGATACCCCATGAGCGCGAGGTATCGTTTGATACCATGTAGTTCTCGAGTAATGCGTGTCACGCGCATATCTTGCACCTCAAATCCCACTTCTCTCGCTCTCTGCACAATCGTTCCGAAAGTGAAGTAATGCATGTCGGTAAGACTTTGTCGCCCGATACCTGTATCTGCATAGTCTTTATGCTTCCCAAACATAATGATAAACAAATCAGAGAGAGCCCGCGGAAACCAATTGACCAAATACAAATGGAAGTGCTGATCTCGAAAACCAAAACGGTTCGGGACACTTAGGTACGCGTGCCCACCAGACTGAAGTACGCGATACGCCTCCGACAGAAGACGGTCGGGGTCTTCAACGTGCTCAATGACTTCGCACATATTGATGAATCCAAATTCTGCATCACGAAAAGGGAGGTGTTCCCCTGCTCCATGTTCTATCCTCACATGGTATCCCGCAGAAGAAAGTCGCTCCTTCGCCATACGTATATATTTCTCACTTATTTCTAGCCCCGTTACTGTTGCTCCGCGCTCTGCCGCCTGCAAAAGAAACGCTCCTTTGCCAGAACCGAGATCAAGGATAGGTACGCCCGCAAGATTGTGCACCTGATCTGCTAGGTACTCCCAGTGTGTTTTTTTCATAATGGACGAGAAAGTATCCTCGCGAATATTCGGATACCTATTTTGACCACTGAAGTCTTCCCGAATGGAATATCGAAAAACCACCCGAATCGATCACTTACTGCGCAAGCAAGATTGTCATACACTGCTTCAAGAGGTTGGTAATGATAATTGGATACTGGCTCGAAGCTTGCTTGCACGAGACGCATAAACCCATAAACTTTGGCAGCGTCGGTTTGATCTTGCGGAACAACACCGTCTCCATGTGTGCGCAAAGCTTTGTCTGTGATCTCATTATTCCCTACCAACTTTCCTTCAAAAAAAACTGCGCTCCCCACACTTGTATCAAGCATCCTGTGATTCAGTCCCTGAAGAGGATAATCTCCGATTGTCCCCTTTGCTCCTACGATGAGAGTGCGTCCGTTACGGTAATCACGTGGCTCGAGAATATGTGCTCTAACATTGTTTGCGGTGCGTATATCACGCTCTACTGCGCCTCGATTACGCATACGAATATACGAAAATGTAGAACAACCAGAAAGATGCTTTATTGCGGCAAGCGCATGGTACCGATACCCGCTGTGCATAAAGTGAATAGCATGAAGATCCCCGATTTTACCCTCTTGTAAAAACACTTTAGCTGCCTCAAAAAAAGGAACTCCGAGGTAGTCCTCAGAAACAAGAACCCGCTTGAAGTCATCAAATATGCGCAATGTGCCAAGAGAGCGTAGGGGAATAACCGGCGTATCGACAAGAAGTATTAGTCGTGAACGGAATTGTCGAGGTATCTTACGCAAAACTGATGCTACGGCCTCCTTAGGGACAGCAATAATGACAAGCTCCGTAGAGCTCCACACGACATCTGCTACTTCCGTAACAATCGATACCTCGAGACGTTTATCAAGAAATGACTTAAGCCGAGCTGTTCGTGCCATGATATTTACAATTTCAACGTCATCTTGTAGACAGTAGAGGGCCGGCAGTATCACTCGCTCTACCCGCTTACCGGCACCAATGATAATGACCCTTCGCTTATCCATGAGCTAGATGATGCCCTAGTTTAAGAGCTAAAGCAATAATTGTCGCTGTTGGGTTTGCATGCCCAGAGGTTGGGAAGACTGAGCTCCCCACCACATACAGGTTGTCTATTTCATGGACTCTTCCATCGGGATTTATCACGGAGGTCTCTGGGTCATTCCCCATACGAGTAGTCCCTGTGTGATGCGAGGCGTCGCGTAGTCGCTCCCAGCCGGGCGGAGACATCTCTAGCATTTCTGTATCAAGAATTCCAAGATCAAGTTGCTTGAGGCGCTGGCGTAACAAAAAATGTAATTCAACAATAGTCTTTGTGTCTAGTGGACTAATGTTCCAAGAAAGCTCGGCTTTCGGCAAACCAAAAGAATCTTTTTCTTCTACAAGCACAATACGATTTTCTCTCGACGGCACCTGTTCAAGATAACTTACGACCGCAACATGTTGTAGTGGAACTGGTAGTCTAAGTTTTCGTAATAGTTTATACCAATACGATTCTAAATATATTGGTTCAAGTTGGATGTAAGAATTTAAAATTCCCTTCATAGACTGTAGCTTCTCTGAAAGCCGAAATCCGACGCGATACGACCCCTTACTCACATCCTTTCGAAGCCACTCATTTGCATACATAAATTTTGGTGAGGGTCGGATAGTAGCGAGCACTCCTTTGGGGTGATCCATAAAATATCTACCTATGGCAGGCCCACCGATACTTGAGATGAGAAGGAGGCGTGCGTTTTCTATTCCACCGCACGCGAGTACATATTTCTTAGCACACACCGTACCCTCCTTCCCTGCTCGTGAACGAAAACGCATATGGGCAACCTGTGCTCCGGAAGTCTGGATGTGGACGAGTGTCGCGTCGAGCACCAACTGTATATTCTTGTTTTTCGCCACGCGTGAGAAAAAACGAGCTCCGAAATCTACCTCCTTTCGTGGGAACGTCCAAAAAACGGTCGGCTCAAATACTCCGTCTGCACAAAAATCTTGCGTTGCTTCACTGACGCTCGGATGAGTAAATTCTGTAGTGCAGGGCGCTCCAAAACGACGAGCTGCTTCGTTGTAGAACGGTAGCAATACCTCTCGCGAGAAGGGCCAGCCGGAAAATGGAATGTCGGCGCGCTCGCTGAAATCAATGGCATCAAAAAGTTTCCACCTACCAGCCCACACTTTTGTTGTTCCGCCAAACGCACGGATACGCGAGTCTTCTCTTATAGACCTTCCTTTTATTTGTAATGACTCTGAAAAGAAAGAGTGGGTACCCATCTCCTTCCCGCCGCTTTCAAGCAAACATACCGACTTCCCATTCTCGGCGAGGAATTCAGCAAGCGCAATTCCTGCTGGCCCAGCGCCCACAATACAAACATCTGCATCAATCTCCTCATCCTGCATGCCTAGCATAGCGCTCGTAGTCCAAAACAAAAAGTTGCTTAAAATGGATACTGGATTCCATTTCCGTTGTTATAGAGTTGCGAGATTTCTGACGCAGAAAGCACTCTACCCCAAATCCCCCATTCGTCCATTTGACCTTTAACGGCATTTGCAGATCCTGTGTTCTCGCGACCTAGAGTGAAAACTGAATTTGAGTTATAGATGTTTGTGGCGGAATTAATTACTGTAGTTACAGGATCCCCTTGGAAATAAAAAGTAGTACTCCCTCCTGTATGAGTGACCGCGAAGAAATACCACACTCCTATTGTAAGAGGAATATTATCGTTTATAATTCCGTAACCTTGGACTTGCGTAAATCCATCACCCGACGAATTAAGCTGCAAGTTAACCCCCTTGAGACTTGTGTCGTCTTCATATGAAAACGCATATGATAGCCCATTTGGAGGCACGAACTTACCAATCATGGTTTGTCTATCCCCATCATTGGGTACTGCTGAAAACTTCACCCATCCCGCAAGAGTAAAGTTATCAACGAGATCCAACCCTGTCTGAGATGCATCGTCAATACTAAGATACTGGAGAATATTATGATCGGCTCCGTTGTTAATAAATGCCGATGAATAGGTGAGAGTGCCGCTATTTGTTAAAGTGTTTGTGCCAGCAGAATCCGTAGCATTTCCTGTTAGATCATCGAACTTCCAATAGGAAACTGCCCCGACACTGAGTAGCGTGGCTGGATTAAGAGCGATTTGTTGCGCCACCCAATTACGTGGAGAATTTGGGGTAATGTTTGATGTCTTCGGACCAGAGACCCCTGCAACTACCTGCAATACATCGTCAAGAGCAATTGAGGGGCCAGACGGTGTGTTTGAGAAGTCGTATTTTTCAGTCATTCCTACTGGGGTACTGAAATGTTGGTTATTATTTTTACCATTATCGAATGCAAAGAAAGCAAGAATTTGCTCAGATGCCGAAGTTGTAGTAACCGAGGGGGCTGTTAAACTCGTTCCAAAACCACTTGCTCCACTAGAATTATCAACAGGAGTTATAAAAACTCCGCTATACCGAGTTACCCCACCAGCGGCATCTACTGCTGGACTAATGTTCCATACGTAAGAAGTTGGCTCTAAAGAACTCACTCTCTTTGAGTAAGTGACCATACCAATATTGGTACTGTTGTCAGTCCTCCGAATAAGTGCCCAGCCAGCTGGGGGAGTAATGGTTGCAAGTGTTCCATTCTTAAAACTAATGTTCGCGATGAGAGTATCGTCCGCTTCTGCGTCTCCTGGTTTAGCAAGAAGAACTTCTGTATATGTAACGTCAGTGGAAGCAGATGTGTCTGAAGATCCTGAAATAATATCTGCCAATACTGTGCTTCCGAAGACTACCGTGAACAACAGGATAGAAACTCCTACTAGCATCCTCTTACCAACATACATAATGTTTCCTCTAAGAATCATAAAGTGTGTGTATTTAATAAGTACCAACATATAGTAACATGCTACGTCTGGTATAAGGCGGTCACCAAGAATTATCTCCAAATGAGTGGTAGCATAGAGGCACTATGCTACCAGAGTCACTTGGTAATCGCCCCAAAGGACTATTGTGTTCCCTAGAGCGGTACACCAAAACTGATCTCACCTACCTCTCAAAAGGTGGTCTCTGGCTCACTCTCGACGTAGGAGGTGGGGCACTCGCTGGACTAATACTCTCAGTTGCTTTCGCATATCTTCTCCCTAAGGAGGTGTACGGGACCTACCGCTTCCTCATCGCTCTCTTCTGGGTGCTTACGGCCTTTACCATGACTGGACTCTCGTCCGCAATGTCCCGAGCGGTCACACAAGGACACGAGGGAGTGTTCCGCTCTTCATTTGCACTAAGTATTCGCTTCGCTCTCCCCCTCTCTGGTATAGCACTTTGTATGAGCGCATACTATTTCTTCCAAGGGAATGCCGTGCTTGGTTCTGGACTCCTTATCATCGCAGCACTTGGACCACTCATGCAGAGCGCTACCTTGTGGAGCTCATACTTTGTAGGAAAGAAGAACTTCAAAGCTCTTTTCCTCTATGGACTCATTTTTGCTTTCGTCCCTGCCCTTTGCCTCATAGCTGTGATGCAGACCACGAAAGACCCCTTAGTGCTCATCTTCACCTACCTCGCTTCCACCATTCTCAGTGGAATGGTTATCGCGCGCGCTATTTTGACCCGACATCGACCAAACAGCGAGCCAGATGCGGAATACAAGAACCTTGGATGGCACTTCAGCGTGATGAATCTTCTCTCAACTATTGCGCAACAAGTAGATAAGATCGTTGTGTTTCATTACCTAGGTGCAGTTGAGCTTGCTGTGTACGCGCTTGCAACGGCACTGCCGGAACAAATCAGGTCTGTGTTTGGAAGCGTTTCAACCCTTGCACTACCGAAATTTATCACTCGCCCATTCTCTGAGATTAAGAAAACATTCTGGTACCGCGTCTATGGATTTACTGGCCTCCTCGTTATTACAGCAATCGGTTATGTCCTTATCGCCCCATCCCTCTTTAAGATCTTCTTTCCCGCATACCAAGAGGCAATCTTTTACTCACAAATTTTTGCTCTTTCTCTTGTCCCTGCAGGAAATACGCTCTCCATTACCCTGCTCGAGGCTCACAAAGCGAAACGCGAGCTGTATATCTTTAATGTTGTCTCTCCCATTTTTCAAATAGGAGCCCTTATTCTTCTTACGAGCATATACGGCCTCATCGGCGCCGTTACTGCCCGTATTGCGAGTCGCGTATGGGCCTTTATTATTGGCGGTGCTTTGGTAACGACCTATGGGAGACGTGAACGACTAGTCACAGCAATATTGCCCTCTACTGACTCCTCAATACTGAAATAAGGAACTCCTTGCCCCGAGCACTGTGCGTGATCGTCTTCTCCAAAGAAAGTCCGGAGTCAGCAAAAATCTCTTCATACTCTCTCAATTTCTGCTCATCTCTCCATGGAGCAATATAATTTACAAGCAGAATCCGTCCGTTCGGACGAACAATGCGAGCTATCTGTTGCAATAGACGCTTAAAATCATTTGGGAATCGTTCGTCCCCAAGATAATACAGAACTTCCGCAAGAATTATTAAGTCAAACGTCCCGAGCGTATCCCCAACTTCTCGAAGGTTTCGAACCTTGAAATGAACATTTTTAAGATGTGCAAGTCGCTTCTGTGTCTGTAAAATCGCATTTTCTGCTATATCTATCGCAAGAACCTCGTCACACATCAGAGAGACAAGCTCGGTAAAATGCCCGAGTCCCGCTCCCACATCAAGGCATCGAGCATATCGTCTGTCTGAAATGAGCTCTCTGGATTTTTCTATTTCGCCATTTGGACCTTCCACTCGCCACCCTCCTTGGCGATAGTGTTTCTCCATATCTTTCTTCTTTAAGAAGTCGAAGACTCTAGTGAGAATGTTCATACTAAGTCTGTTTGTAGACGCACGGTATTCCCCTTGTCATCATCAATCACCGTAAACAGCTCTGGAGTTCCAGTCTTTTTGGCGACATATATTATTTCGAACGCGAGCGCGGGCCATTTCGATACGTTGAAACGGAGCCCTGTCTTAACGAGCTGGAAGGAGGAACCGATTTCTTTTTCGAGCGTGAAGCCCATACGCTCTAAGCTTGTGCGCATCGTATACCGCGTAAACTCAAAGAAGTGTTCGAGATGCTTCGATTTGGAAACTCGTTTCTTAAAATGGTGGTAAAAGATATTGAGAAAAGTCTCCCAATAGTAGTGTGGGTTGGGAGAGCTTAAAATAAGCGTCCCGCCCGGCTTCAAGACTCGGTGTATCTTGGCAAGCACTTCGAGCGGGCGTGCCGTGTGTGAGAGCACACACCCCATCGTTACCATATCAAACTCCTCATCTCCAAAGGGAATTGGCTCTTTGTTAATATCACACGTCGTGATCTGTATCTGTGGCGCGAAGCGCCCTAAGGGATCTAGACCATATAGCTCTGCCCCCGTTCTCGAGAGAGCAAGATTCGGCCCATGCGCGTAGGCAATATCGAGCACGCGTGTAGGGTGATGAAGAATCGCTTCTTCTGCTATAAGCTCTTCTCTGGACGTGCTTTTCATACCTTTTATTTTTTGCTGAAAATAAGCGTGAGCCCCACAAGCCCCACTAGCGCATACCCCTTATCGTGCAGATACGTATAAATTGCGTTGTCGCGTGGCGCGTCTGGATTAAACGTCTCGTCTTCTATCGCTATAACACGCGTCCCAATATTCCAGTCATGTGTTTTTAACACTTCAAAGTCATACCCCTCAACGTCAATATTAAGAAAATCTATTTTCTGTATACTCTGCTCCTTGAGAATCTGAGAGAGTGGTTTGAACGAGACTCTCCGTGTCTCCTTAATATCAAGCCCGCGCGACTCCTTCCAGCTTCGTGCACGTCCTTCGTCGAAACTGTTGTACGCACCGTCTGCGAACATGTAATACGTCTTTTCTTCTGGTTTCTCTCCGACCGCAGACAGGACAAACGTGTCTCGTGGGCGCATAAGCCGGTAGAGTGGCTTCATATCGCTATTAGGGTCTATGACAATCCCCTGCCACCCCCTTTTATAAAATACATAGGTATTTGAATACAATACGGGGTGATATGCCCCTACGTCGACGTAGGTACCCTTCTTAACCCACTTAAGCGCCGCCTGGAGCACAGCATCTTCGCCTTGGTGCCCATATGAGGTCACGACGCCCTTACCAAGAACGAGCTTAACAAGGGTTTTTAAAAAGGATATAAGTACCTTCATCGTGTGTACGCAGAAAGTTCATCTTGGATCTGTGGGAGGGAAAGGAGTAATTCCTTCACTTCGTCCTTTGAGAAGCGCTTTGCATTCAGCGAGCTGTAGCCGTCTGGGGAAATCTCGGTCTTCTTTTTCCCTTTGAAGTAGTATCCGGGATACTCTTGTTTTGATATTTCAGGCGAGATGCTGTAATAATCGCCGTGATCAGTGGCGCGCGCCTGCTCCTCGCGCGATATAAGGAATTCGTCTACTTTCTCTCCCGGGCGCGCACCAATCTCTTCTACTGGCGTCTGGTAGGAGAAAATCTCTGCCACTGCAGAAACAAGGCTCTCAATAGTCGTCGCGGGCGCTTTGCGTACATAAATCTCGCCAGGGCTACCACTCGTGAGAGCGAAGAGAACTAAGTCGAGCGACTGGTCAATGGTCATGAAGAAGCGCGTCATACGCGGATCGGTGATGGTGAGTGTCTTCTTGTTTTTTATACGATCAACAAGGTACGGGATAACCGAGCCACGAGTATACAAGACGTTACCATAGCGCGTCGCGCAAACGATGGTTTTCCCTTCTCCGCGATGCGCAGTGGCAATCATTATGCGTTCCATCAACGCCTTGGTCATACCCATGGCGCAGGTCGGTGAGCTTGCCTTATCGGTTGAGAGGAGCACGACGCGCTTAACGCCGTGGTCAATCGCACTATGAATGACGTTATTACTTCCGAGCACGTTTGTCTTCACGAGCTCAAGGGGGAAGAATTCGCCCGTTACCACCTGTTTAAGTGCTGCTGCATGAAAGACATAGTCAACTCCTGCCATGGCGTGATCAACGGTCTGGCGTTCACGCACGTCTCCGATAATGAACTCGAGACGAACATCATTAAAACGATTTCCCATATCGAACTGCTTCTGCTCGTCACGACTAAATACAATTATCTTCTTCGGTGACAGTTTTAAAAGCGCTTCAGTAACTGCCATACCGAACGAACCCGTACCACCGGTGACGAGGATGGTCTTGCCCTCTATCTTTTCAGCATATTGAGTAAAAGACTCTTGGACAGGCATATTACAGATATCGTACCAGAAAATCTGTGGACTTCAAGAGAAATACTTGCGAACGCGATACGCGGTAGAATTGAAAATGAGTACGAGGGGACTCAAAATCCTAGCAAGCTCGGCAGAAATGGGCATCGTGTCGCGAAAGCCGTGTCGCAGGTAGTTGTAGAGCGCTTTTACTGTCATCCCCACCGAGGTACGCGCGTGCCAATATATAAAATAAAGAAAACTACCGAGTGGACGTTTCGCTGCCTCTTCAATTTCTACTCGCCGATAATGTTTCCATTCGGCACCCCAAGCTTTATAATCTTTCAGTTCGTGAAATACATACCAGGGATTTTTAAGGGTTCCGATGATGGTTCCCGAATCAAACTTAATCTTATTGTGGACACGCTTGGTAAGGTGCCCACCACTTTTTTTATTAAAAAACCGGAATTGATACCCAGGATAATTAGAAGAATACTTGATAGGACGCCCATCAATCCAAATACAAATAGGCACCCTGTAGGCAAGGGGGCTTCCCTCGGTAAGCGCGGTACGGACAATGTCAACAATATCGTCACGGAGCCCCTCTGAAATACTCTCGTCGGAATCCATCCACAAATACCAATCATATTTCGCCTCCGCCATCATGGCGTTGCGCGCCCCACCTCCATCAGAGAGCTTGCCATCCGGGTAGCGATGCTTCATATCCTGAGGGATGACTCGTGCACCGTATTCCGTAGCAATTATGCGTGTATCATCAGTCGAATCGCCATCATACAAGATAATGTCGTCAAAATCTTTCACGCTCTCAAGAGCGCGCCGAAGCGTCTTCCCAGAGTTATAGGTAAGCATCGCGACTGAACAAGGAATCTTTTCCATAGAAGTTACTTCGTAAGAATAAACAGGTAGCCGAGCGGGAAACGCTTTTTCATACTGGGCTTTACTGCAATGAGTATTGAGTCAAGTATATATGAACATGGCCACAAAAGCACAATAAATATGCGGGGTAGAAACGATGCAAGCGTGTTGCAGTTGACCGTAAAAGGCCCCTTCCCGAGTGGCTCAACTACTACCTCACTAAATCCGGCATTAGAACAAATCTTTTTAAGCGCTTCGTCCGTATAACGGAAATAGTCATGCGGATCTGCATGATAGTTGATTAAAAACGGTACAAATCCAATAATCCTTTCCTTTGGTTTTAAAATACGAAATGCTTCGCTCATAAAAAAGTTGTGATTGTAGATATGCTCAAGCACGTTTAGCATAAGCGCCTGGTCAACGCTGTTATCTGCATACGGTAACGGATCTTTTTCAAAATCTATCTCTCGCGCTTTCCCCTCACCATACTGGGTGTCGATGTTCTCAATCGTGGCACCAGATGCCCCCTGGATAAACTGAAGATAGCTTGGGTTGCGCCCCCCGCCCAAATCCACCACCTTTCCTGATTCAAGGGTAAAACGCGTAAGCGCCGTATTCATAAAGGCACGCATAAGGGTCTTCCCTCGCAATACCTGTGTCCAAGTCTTCCAAAACATACTTTGTATAGTATCCTACTTCCCTTGTAGCGACCAAAGCTGGTAATACCAATCTGCAGTCTTTGAAAGCTTTGCTTTGAAGATGGTTTCTGTTGTGCGGGAATCTACCTGTACGCGCGGGAGCATAAACAAAGAGTCCCCTGCGCGCACCCCGCGCTCAATGACCGTCACTGCCCCTGCATACTCCGTCTCACGAGCATGTTCTGCCACTACTTTGTTGAAGCTCCCCTTCGGGTAGGCGAAGTACGTGGGTAACACGCCGAACATCTTTTCAATATCTGTGCGTGACCCCACAAGCTCTTGCTCAGCATCACTATCCGAAAGCTTCGTAATCTTTCGGTGCGTCGCCCCGTGACTCCCTATGGTAACGAGAGGGTTCCTCAGCTCTTTTGCGTCGTGCGTGGTAAGCAGTGAGTGGTCATTGCCAAGATCAGCTCGACTCGGCATGCCGCTGAGCAGGAAAACGGTCGCGGGAATATTGTACTTTTCAAGTATCGGAAGTGCGTTTGTAACAAAATCTTTATATCCATCGTCAAACGTAATCGCTACACTATCGCGAGTGACTGCATCTCCTTGCGCGTGTGCGAACGCGCGAGAGAGAGGCACGGGAGCGCCGTACTTTGCAATATACTGCATCTGTCTCTCAAACATGTCTGGCGATACCGCAAAAAAATCAGATGAATTTGAAATCGAGTGGTACAAGAGCACCGTCATACGCGGGCGATGCGTGATCATCTTCGATAGGACATACAGTATCCACCAGACAAAAGTTCGTATCATATACTATGAGATTCTTTCCATAAACTCTGTGATACTTTCCGCTCGCTTCTGCCACGAGTGCTCGCCAGCGAGCACGAGAGTCGCCTCTCCTTTCTTCTTTGATTCCTCAGGAGTAGCCAGCGCCCGCACAAGCACTTCCGCAAAACTCTCTGGAGAGTCTGGGGTAAAGAAATACACCAGAGACTCGTCGAGGATCTCGCGGAGCGACGGCAGGTCTGACGCAATAATCGGCACGCCACTTGCCATATAACCAAAGAGCTTCATGGGTGAAGTGTAGAGCTTCGACACGTCGTCCTTTGCACTATTGGGAATAACGAGAAAGTCTGCGGCCTTCTGGTAAATTGGCGTCTCTCGGCGGGGCTTATTGCCGAGAATGTGTACGTTTTCATATGCGTCAAACTCTTTCTTAAACGCCTCAACGTCTGGCTCGTTGCCACCGATAAATACGAGCTCCGCCTTCCCCACAAGAAGTGGCGCTGCTCGCGCAATGGTGTGTGCGCCCTTCTGTTCGTAGAGGTGCCCCTTGTAGAGCACAACGGTTTTATCAAGCGGGAGGCAAAGCTCTTTACGTGCGTCGGCCTGCGTGAGTGGAATATTGAAGCGTGTAATATCTGCTCCGTCTGGGGCAACCAGAATATTCGCCGGCTCTACGCCAAACGAGACATACAAATCTTTGAGCGCTGTAGTAATAACAACAAAAGGGACGCCGAGGCGAATGAGTATTCGCACAATACTGTTTCGTTGTCCGGTGTGCCCTTCCCACACAACGCGCCTCCCACACAAGCGCAGACAAAGCGCGATAAACTCATCTCGCGTGTAGAAAAGAGCATCCTTCTGAAAGAGCGAGAAGATTCCCGCACTTACCCCGAAGGTCACGAGTCCTAGGAAGTACCCCACCGAGCCAAGCCAAAGGGGAGTAACGCTTGGTATCTTTCTGATAGGAAAAATACGACGAATATCATGATACTCAAACGGATCTTCTTTCATAAAGTTGTACCTCCTGGGGATGACAAGCTCTACCGAAAGACCTTGGTCCGCGAAAGCGGCGCACATCTCCATTATCTGGATACCGTGTGCCTTCTCGGTGGGAAGTCGAACATTCGCAATGTAGAGAAGTCGCTTTGTCATACGGCTATATACGCGAAAGATCCTCCGCAATCCGCTCCGGAGTATTGCCTACGGAGCCCAGGTGCGCGAGTACCGTCGCTTCAGCGTGTAGTGGTAGCTCAAGGCGAACACGCGTATCTTCAAGAATACCAACGATACTGAGCGAGAGAGCTGTCGGGTCTGCGACCGGGACGGAGAGAACGTCTTCATATCCCTTAAACACTTCACCGACTATTCCCACGTCCGTGGTGATAATCGGCACCTTTGCAAGCGCCGCTTCGATAAGCGTGAAGCCGTATCCCTCATACGCACTTGCTTGAATAAACGCGTGTGCGCTCTGCATAAGCCCTCGCGCATCACTACGTTGCCCAAGGAAGAATACGTGGTTCTGGAGACCAAGCTGGCGCACCATTCGCTCAAGTCGCTTTCGCTCCCTCCCCTCTCCGACAATAAAGAGCCCTACCGTTGAGTAGTGTGCGCGTACAAGCTTGAGTGCCGCGAGAATATCCTCGATGCGCTTTTCCGGCTCGAGCCGTCCAACCGCAATAAGAGCAAAGGTAAAGTGTGGATGTTCAGGCAGTCGTACCGGCTCGGGTGTTTCAGAAGACATTCCTGCTGGAATAACGACTGGGTCAACTATACTCTTACCGTACTTTGCAATAAGAGACTCTTTTATTCGCTCCGAGACAACACGAATACCGCTCGCTTGCGGGAGAATGCGGTCGGCGAGACGGAGCCGATATCGATTAAGAAATGGCATTCGTACCGACGGACTTCTCCAGTTACCCCGCTTAATAAACCAAGGCGAAAGAAAGTCTGTGTGTACTTGGATATGGAGTTTTGCGAGTGTCCCTTGAGTTGCTTTAAGTGCGGCGAGCCCGTGCTCAAAAGGGTCTTGTGCTGATACCACTTCGATACCCCGTTCAGCGATAATCGAGCGAGCGAGCGCCGTAAACGCGCGAACACGGAAAAGTCTTGATGCGTGCACGGGGTACAAAAAGAGTCCCTCTTCTTGTTCTGCGCGCGCCCCCGTGCGTGCCACGGAAGCAATATGGAGCTCACCTATTTCTTTCGCATACAGGCGCATACGCGCTCGAACCGCGCTTGTTGTGTCGAATATATTCGGATCGTTTGAGATAAAAAGTGCTTTCATGTTGTTATTTCTTCTGCGAGTCGCCTAGCGAGGACAGGTAGCGAATGTGCGTCTATTGTTTGAGCTTGTTGTGTCTTCACATATTCTTCACGATCTTTTTGAGGTAAGGCGAGCGCCCATGAGAGGCGGGAGGCCAGATCATCTGCGTCTCCGTCCTTGTATTGAAACGTGGTTCCAACAATCTCTGCCATATCCCTACTCGCAAAGAGTGGAAGGCATCCGCACGCGATTGATTTAAAAAGAGATTTATCAAACATTCCGCTCTTCCCGCAATTTACATACAGCGCATGCGAACGATAATATGTATACGTATCAGTGTTCGGTACCGGACCAACGAAAGACACCTTGCCTTCAAGGCCGATCTCTTTTGCGCGGCGCGCAACCTTTTCAGGAAAGGATGGGTCGTGATCGCTCGGTCCACCAACAAATGAAGCCGTGAAAGACTCTCCGCGTGAAGAAAGTTTCCCGAGGGCATCAACAAGTAGATCGGGACGCTTTGAAGAGTCAAATCTACCAAGAAATAGTATCGAACGCGGGACGCGCGGTATTGGCTCATCAAGATGGCACGAATCCACGTCGACCCCAACCGGCATTTGTACCGCACGTACATACTTCGCCGTGTAGGACGATTTCGATGTATAGAAAATCTTATCGCAAAAGAATGAAGCGACGTCGGTAAGAAACGTTCCCTCATAATGATTGCGCCAAAAATATATCTTCTTCACAAGCGCTTTCCACAGCCACCCAGCGACAAGAAGATATTCCTGGTTCATGTGCACCAACACGGCATCATACTCGCCACGATACTTCCATGCAAGACGAAGCACGCGTAGTGCCGTACGTACTCGTGCGCGATACCCCCATGGACGAATTTGTACGACAGAAACATTGTGAGGAAGATCGTATTCTCCCACTCGTAGTGAAAACACGATTATGTTTTCAAAGCGCTCTGCAAGCTCGGTAAGCCACCGATGATAATACCCAAGTGTTGAGTCCTTTCTATCAACCGTTTGAGTAACAATAAGGAGTCGCATAATATCCCTCCCCCGAGGGGGATGAGTGCATATTATGGTACACTAC